>JAWUWK010000133.1:0-9831 GCA_034111875.1 Gammaproteobacteria bacterium | reverse complement strand
CATCGGCGGATTTGTTCCTACTTATCGCCCTAGAAATAGTACTCAAATGCACGCCTACATCGGTGGCAATATCTGTTAAACTAATCCTTGCTTTATATAGACCTGAAATATGGTATCTTTGCTCCTGAGTGAGCTGTTGGTAAAGTTTGTTGTGTGCATTCATAACAGATCCTAATTTTTATGTGATAACTGGAATGATGCCTTCAGCTCAATCACTTCTCAATTTTTTGTCTGTTGCACTTATTGTATTACTCCAGCAACACTACTAAGTAACTAAATGTAAACTATTTAGCTATACTTAAGTAATATGTGATTAAATGAAATGTTTGTTCATTATTGATATAAACAGTCCATTCCCTGAAGGCAATCGCAGTCGATCGACTGCTCATTTGTAACCTAGCGGACTGTTTTAATCAGTGCGCCTTAGGTGTTTAGAACAGCTAGATTTAATATGACTTAGTTTTTAAACAGTGTGATTTTATTAATGGTTAATTTGACAACTTACTGTACGGGATTATGAAAAAAAGTTTAAACGGAATTAAAATTGCACGCATATCAACAGCGCCTTTTTTTGTCGTAACTCAATTGAGCGAGCAGCTTAAAGACATCAGTGAAGCGGGGGCTCAATTAACGGTGATCACTAGCGAATTTGAGCCTCTAGGCGATAATTTAGTCTCGAATGATTTATATTCTCATAATCCTCTGACCATTCATCGTGAAATAAACTTGTTGGCGGATTTTAAGGCGTTAATTAAGCTGATAAAAATATTTAGAAGCGAAAAATTTGATATTGTACATTCGACGACACCAAAGGCAGGTCTGTTGGTCTCTATAGCGGGTCTGTTTGCCGGCACTAAGGTAAGAATTCATACTTTTACAGGACAGACTTGGGTTCATAAGCAAGGCGTGATGCGATATCTTTTAAAAGCGCTAGATTCACTCATCATCAGAATTAACACAATAAGTTTTGTTGATAGTCATAGTCAAAAATTATATCTGAGTGAGCAGAACGTCTGTAAAGAAAGTCAATTGCATGTGCTGGGCGCCGGTTCATTAGCGGGTGTCAATCTGCAAAGGTTTTCTGATCAGAACTTTGTGAAAAATGAACTACAAACTAAAAGACAAGCCTTAAATATCCCCGAGCAATGCAAAGTCATTTTATTTTTAGGCAGAGTGACAAAAGATAAAGGGGTTTGTGAATTACTGGAAGCTTTTAAAGCAGTTGAATTGAGCTGTAATGACATTTTTTTGTTGATTGTTGGTCCACTTGATAACGACTTTAGTGTGGATGGTATAGAATTTGAAGAGGCTATATCTAGCTCAGATAATATCCGTTATTTGGGCTATCAAAAATCCCCCGAAATTTTTTTCCAACTCGCTGATTTATTATGTTTACCAAGCTATAGAGAAGGTTTTGGTACCGCCGTTCTTGAGGCTGCTGCTTCGGGATTACCTTGTGTTGGAAGTAATATATATGGCTTGTCCGATGCTATCGTCAATGGAGAAACAGGCTTACTAGTTGAGGCTAAAAACCCTCAATCTCTAGCACTTGCTTTAGAAAAATTACTTAAAGATCAAGTGTTGTTAGACTATATGGGGGCTAAGGCAGCGCAGCGGGCAAAAGTACTTTTTGATAGCAAAAAAATTAGTCAAAAGCTGATTTCTGAGTATTTACGTTTATTAAACGCAAAGCGCAAACAGTTAAAAATCTGAGACCTTGCACTAAGTAACGCGCGAAGGTAAGAAAAGGCAAAAACAACCGAAAAACTCGAGATTATACCTATAAATAAGGATGTCGAGTTTTTTTTAGCAGCGTATGACTGAGCGTAGTAAAAGTGTCTTTTTATTCCGCTGCGGGCACATTATGTATAAGATCTAGGATTAAGGTAATATTGTGAAAATACTTGTTACGGGCAGTTCCGGCTTTGTCGGCTCAGCTGTATTAAAGGAGCTTATTCGCTTAAATGAAGATATAAAGGTTGTCGTAAGAAATTCAAATACTGTTGAACCGACTGTCGAGAAAATAATGGTCAACAGTATAGATTCAAGTACTGTTTGGGGCGATCGCTTATTAGGTTGTGATGTAATTGTTCACTGTGCCGCACGTGTTCACATTATGGCTGAAAATTGTTTAGATCCACTCAGCGAATATAGAGACATAAATACCTTAGGTACTTTAAACTTGGCCCGACAGGCTGCTAATTCAGGGGTGAAGCGGTTTATTTTTCTAAGTTCAATAAAGGTCTTAGGTGAGGACAGCAGTATAGGACATCCTTTAGTGTATTCTGATCAACCAAAACCTACTGACCCTTATGGAGTATCTAAATATGATGCCGAAGAAGGTTTGAAAATACTTACAATAGAGACGGGGATGGAGATAGTAATTATCAGGCCTCCTTTAATATATGGGCCGGCAGTAAAAGCTAACTTTTTAACGATGATGAAATGGCTTAATAGAAATATACCTTTACCTTTAGGTGCTATACATAATAAACGTAGCTTAGTGTCACTGAGTAATTTAGTTGATTTGGTGGTTACTTGTTTAGCGCATCCGAGTGCCGCTAATCAAACGTTTTTGGTGAGTGATGATCGAGATGTGTCTACTACCCAGTTGTTGAGATTACTGGGTAACGCATTGTCTAAAAAAGTTTTATTACTTCCTGTGCCTGTAACTGTGATAGATTTTATGGCCAGTGTCATCGGTAAGAAAGATTTCTCCCATCGCCTCTGTAGTTCTTTACAAGTAGATATTAATCACACCAAAACAGTACTCAATTGGCATCCACCTTTTTCAATAGAAGAATCGCTTTTAGCCACCGCAATTGATTTTAAGCACAATCAAAAGCTGAACAATAGGGATAAAAGGTTTTCATGATATTTGAGAAAAACGTCGCCATCTTTTTTATCACATTCTTTTTATTGACATTGTTGTTTACTGGAATACTGAGAGTTTATGCGTTAAAAGTGAATATAATTGATTTACCTAATGAGCGCAGCTCGCATTCTGTTCCCACGCCTAGGGGGGGCGGTATTGCCATCGTAATCTCTTTTCTATTGGGGTTACTTTGGTCTGGGTATGCAGGTTACATTTCGCTGCAGATCTGTTTATTATTTTTTGTCGCTGGATTTTGCGTAGCTTTAATTGGTTGGTTTGATGACAGGGGGCATGTTGATGCTAAGTGGCGCTTGTTGGTACATTTTTGTTCCGCTATTCTAGTTGTTTATGCCTGTGGCGGTTTACCGATACTTTATTTTTTGGGCTGGGAGTTGAGTCTCAGTTGGTTCGGCCATCTAATAGCTGTGGTAGCTTTGGTATGGATTTTGAATTTATACAATTTCATGGATGGTATTGATGGTCTAGCCGGTGGGCAAGCGGTTATTTCTACTCTGGTGATGGGATTGTTGATATTCTTTCTGTATGATAATCTTGGCTATGCTAACCTGCATTGGCTAATGTCGGTCAGTGCTCTAGGTTTTCTTTTTTGGAATTTCCCGCGTGCTAAAATATTTATGGGTGATGCCGGAAGTGGGTTTTTAGGCTTAATGCTGGGGGCTCTTTTACTCAGTGCGAGTCATATAGACCAAAGTTTGTTTTGGTCTTGGTTGGTCATGTTGGGTATTTTCATTGTAGATGCTACATTTACATTGTTGAGAAGACTGCTTCGAGGTGAGAAAATTTACCAAGCGCATTGTAGCCATGCTTATCAATATGCATCGAAAAAGCACGGTAATCATAGAATAGTAACCTTGTTTATTCTAATTATTAATCTTCTATGGTTAGCACCTGTCGCTTATTTGATATCTACTCATAAAATTCAAGGGCTATTTGGATTGGTTGTTGCCTACGCGCCGCTGGTGGTTCTAGCTTTTATCTATAAAGCTGGCGCTAATGAAGGTACTAAGAGTCCCACAAGCTGTTAGATAATCGTTGTCTCGGATTAAGTGTTTTGAAGTGGGGTTTGACGCGAACACAATGTTTTCTGAAAATCAGATTTTTCGAGAATCAAACGTATATAGGTTAACTAAATGCTTAATAGATTTTTGCAGATACCACGTTTCCAAAAACGGCTAATATCACTGATTGTAGACACTGTCCTTATCTCCTGTAGTTTTTGGCTGAGTTACTGGATTAGATTAGATACGCTAACGCCTTTCAATAGTGAGCACCATTGGTTGTTATTAGCTTTTCTCATACCTACGACAATATTTTGTTTTATTCGTATAGGGTTATACCGCGCTGTTTTGCGATATGTGAGTTTCAGAGTGTTATTGACAGTACTCCTTGGGGTACTTTTTTCTAGTCTTTTATTAGTGACTACTGCCTTTATTTTTAACGTATTTCTACCTAGATCCACAGCTATTCTGTTTTTTTCTACCACTTTTATCTTAATCGGTGGTATTCGATTGTTTTTTAGAATGGTGGTTTATCGGCTGAATACGAAATCGATACCGGTTTTGATTTATGGTGCGGGAGCCTCAGGCAGACAACTTCATCTATCCTTAAACCAGTCCTCTGAATACTTACCTCTGGTGTTTGTTGATGATGATCTGAAGCTAATTAATACAAATATTCAGGGCCTTAGAGTTTATTCTCCCTCCGAGATAACCTCTCTGGTCGAGCGTTTTAAAATTGATAAAATTTTGCTAGCTTTGCCTAGTGTCGCAGTATCGAAGAGAAAAGAGGTATTGAATTTATTAGAGGATCTCCCCTGCGAGGTATTATCTGTTCCCAGTATGGTTGATTTGGTTGCTGGAAACGCGAAGATTGATGAGCTAAAAGAAGTATCAATTGATGATTTGCTTGGTCGCGACGTTGTTAAACCGAATGATTTGTTAATGTCTAAAAATATAATGGGTAAAACAGTATTAGTAACAGGTGCCGGAGGTTCAATTGGCTCGGAGTTATGTCGTCAGATAATTAAATTCATGCCTAATGACCTAGTCTTGCTGGACCATTCTGAGTTTAATTTGTATGAAATTGATAAAGAGCTTAATCAAATATTGGTGACCGACAGCCTTAAATTGACTGTTTTTCCGGTGCTAGGTTCTGTTCAAAATAGATCAAGATTAGATTCTGTTTTTAAAAAATATCAAGTAGACACCATTTTTCACGCCGCGGCCTACAAGCATGTGCCCTTGGTGGAATTGAATGTTATTGAAGGAATACGCAATAACATATTTGGCACCTTGAACTGCGCTAAGGCTGCGTTAAATGCTGGAGTAAGCTCTTTTGTACTGATATCAACAGATAAAGCAGTACGACCAACGAGTGTTATGGGGGCGAGTAAGCGCATTGCTGAGTTAGTGCTACAAGCATTAGCGAAAGAAAATCATTCAACCATTTTTAGTTTGGTTCGATTTGGTAATGTATTGGGATCATCTGGTTCAGTGGTGCCTTTATTTAGAAAACAAATTGCAGCTGGTGGCCCTGTCACTGTGACCCATCCTGACATTAGTCGCTACTTCATGACTATTCCCGAAGCGGCGCAATTGGTGATACAGGCAGGCGCGATGGGCGTGGGCGGTGATGTTTTTGTTTTAGATATGGGCTCATCAATTAAAATCGCAGATCTTGCGAGCAAAATGATTCATTTAAGCGGCTATACTATTAAGAGCTCTGCAATGCCTAATGGAGATATCGCTATTCACTTTTCCGGTTTAAGGCCTGGCGAAAAGCTTTATGAAGAGTTACTCATAGGTGAAAATGTTACTGGTACTCACCATGATAAAATAATGACGGCCAATGAAGTGATGCTGTCATGGAATGATTTAAATGAGGTGATTACTCAATTAGATATAGCTTGCAGCAATAATGATTTGGAATCAATTAGAAATACTTTACTCTCAGCACCTACCGGGTTTAACCCTAACGGTGGTATCTGTGATTTACTTTGGGAAAAAAATCAGTTTAAACGGTTAAATACTGTCACGCCAATCACTGCTAAAGTTTCTTCGCGTCCTTAAACCTAGATTCGGCAGTTCGGCGCGAAAAAGCTGTGCTAGATATTGGT
This sequence comes from Gammaproteobacteria bacterium, assembly GCA_034111875.1. GTDB lineage: Bacteria > Pseudomonadota > Gammaproteobacteria > Pseudomonadales > Balneatricaceae > Rs1. The sequence goes on along the minus strand of JAWUWK010000133.1, from coordinate 3,820 downwards.
GTGCAAAGGAAATTAGGAAAATTCGTGGTCACCTTATTGGTGCTTCAAGAGTTTGTGCAAACTTTCGTGATTCGACTGTCGAATTTAGGTTAAACATAGCAAGGCGTTAATGTATCGGCGCTGGCTTGATAAAAGCCAATAAAAAAGGGAGCTATAGGCTCCCTTTTGTTTATATAGCGTATATTATAAACCTAATTTCTTTTCTAAGTAGTGGATGTTAACCCCACCTTTTTGAAAGTTAGCGTCCGCCATTATATCTTGGTGCAGCTCTATATTTGTCTTGATGCCATCGACAACCATTTCATCGAGTGCAATTTTCATTCTGATTAAAGCTGTCTCGCGGTCTTCGCCGTAAGTGATTAACTTGGCCACCAAGGAGTCATAGTGAGGAGGTACCACGTAGCCTGCATATAAATGTGAATCAACCCTGACTCCATTGCCACCGGGAATGTGGAAAAGATTGACTTTTCCGGGGCTTGGCATGAAGGTTTTGGGATCTTCTGCATTGATTCTGCATTCAAACGAGTGCCCGCGCTCTTGGACTTGATCTTGAGTGACAGAAAGCTTCATTCCAGAAGCTATGCGCAGCTGTTCTTTGACAATATCTATACCTGTGATCATTTCAGATACAGGGTGCTCAACTTGAACTCGAGTGTTCATTTCAATAAAGAAGAAACGTCCGTCCTCGTAGAGGAACTCAAAGGTGCCGGCGCCGCTGTAGTTGATGTTAATACAAGCATCGATGCAGGCTTTAAACACAGCGGCTCTCGCCGCTGGATCGATACCTGGAGCAGGGGCTTCTTCAACCACTTTCTGGTGACGGCGCTGTAAAGAGCAATCGCGATCAAACAAGTGTATTGCGTTTCCTTGGCCATCAGAGAGAACTTGAACTTCTACATGGCGTGGATTCTGTAAGAACTTCTCCATGTAAACCGTTTCGTCACCGAAAGCGATGCCTGCCTCACCTTGGGTAACGTGTACTGCATTGATCAGTGCTGCTTCAGAGTGGACGACGCGCATACCACGACCACCGCCCCCAGACGCTGCTTTAATGATCACTGGGTAGCCAATACGCTTAGCAATAGCGTGAATTTTTTCTGGTTCAATCGGCAGTGAGCCGTCTGAGCCAGGTACTGTAGGTACACCGGCTTTTATCATGGCTTGGATAGCTGACACTTTGTCACCCATCAAACGTATGGTAGCCGCATTAGGGCCTATAAAGGTGAAGCCAGACTTCTCTACTTGTTCCGCAAAATCTGCATTCTCTGCTAGAAAACCATAACCAGGGTGGATACCTGTGGCATCAGTGACTTCAGCAGCGCTGATAATAGCGGGAATATTCAGATAGCTTTTTAACGAGGAAGCGGGACCAATACAAACAGCTTCGTCTGCTTGTCGCACGTGCATTAAATCGCGATCAGCGGTTGAGTGTATGGCCACCGTTTTAATACCGAGTTCTTTGCATGCTCGTAAAATTCTCAGAGCAATTTCGCCACGGTTAGCTATAACTACTTTATCCAACATAAGGGTAAATCCTTTGCGTTATAGTTAAACGATAGTGACTAGCGGCTGGTCAAACTCAACGGGTTGGCCGTCTTCTAAGTGTATGGCTTCGACAACACCTGCGCGGTCAGCTTGAATTTGATTCATCATTTTCATCGCTTCAACGATGCAAATAGTGTCACCTACTTTTACACTTTGACCTAATTCAATGAATTTCGGTGTGCTAGGTGAAGGTGAGCGATAAAAAGTCCCGACCATTGGCGATAACACAGCATTAGTGTTAACGACTGGTGCAGCCGGAGCCGCAATAGCAGCCGCTGGTGCAACTGTCGCAGGCGCCAATGCCATAGGAGCAGGGGCTACCACTGTTGAAGGACCGCGGCTGATGCGAACAGACTCTTCGCCTTCTTTTATCTCAATTTCGTTGATGTTTGATTCTTCTAGAAGCTCAATCAATTTTTTTACTTTGCGAATATCCATGATGATGTCTCTTTGCTAATTTTTTGTTGGGATTCAGCTGTAAAGCTAGATCTTTAGAATAGGTTCTTAGTTCGAATCGCTTAATTTATTAAATGCGAAATCTAGTGCGTATTCATATCCTTTAACGCCTAATCCGCAAATCACCCCCAGGGCAATATCTGCTAGATAGGAATGATGTCTAAAGCTTTCACGAGCATGTACATTAGACAGATGAATTTCCACAAAAGGAATATCAACACCTAAAAGTGCGTCGCGTATCGCCACACTTGTATGAGTATAAGCCGCTGCATTGATTAGTATAAAATCAACTTTCTGAGTTTGTGCTAAATGAATTCTATCAACCAGAGCGCCCTCCGAATTACTCTGAAAACAGTCTAATTGATGACCGACAAGTTGCGCTTTCTCAGTTAGCTTTGCTTCAATATCGTCTAAGGTCTGAGCGCCGTAAATTTCTGGTTGTCTCGCGCCCAGTAGATTTAAATTAGGACCGTTTATAAGGAGGCACTTAGCCATAAAAAGAACATCTCTCTGCCGGTAAAAGGGTCGAATTTCTAAGTGGCAGATAGTCTGCATTAATCTACCTAGATAGTCTAGATAAATGATATTTTAACTGATTATATCTGCTTTTAAGCGGAATTAGTCGACATTTGTTCAATGTCTATTATCTAAAGGTAATCTTTTGTGGTGGGGGTTGCAATAGAATTGACAGTGAGTAGGGCGATGGTAAGTTTAATAACTCCTACACGATATTCGCTTCAGGAAAAGTAATGCAGACCTAGACTGCTGTTTATAGTCTAAGAGCCTTGTTTTGTTCCTCGCTATGAATAGGCAGTTGATAAAGTTCAGCAAGCCATTGTCACTCACGAAGCGCTGGAGCAGTGCCTCTTAGGCGCAATTTTCAAAGAGATTCTGTCTACACCCAGGCTGCCTTAATTGACTGATCGCTTTTGTTGTCACCCCTTAAAATAATCTATTAATCTAATATCGGGGGGCGGTAATGAGAAACCTAAATGGCTCGATATTCAAAAGAACGTAAAGAATCAATCTTGAAGAAGTGACTACCTCCCTTAAATATGACCGTTTCAGAGGTAGCACACAGTGAAGGCATCTCGTCTAAAACCTTGTATCATTGGCGTGATGTACTTAGAAAAGAAGGTAAACCCGTGTCAGGTAAAACATTAACGACCAATGATTGGTCTGCACAAGCAAAACTAGCAGTCATTATCGAAACAGCCTCAATGTCAGAAACTGAGATTGGTCGGTACTGTCGAGAAAAAGGTTTATTTAGAGAGCAAATACTAGAGTGGAAAAAAGACTGTTTAGGTGGCTTTCAGCCGAGTGAATCTCAAGCTAAAACGATAAAAATCCAGGCCAAAGCAGATAAAGCTGAAATTAAATCATTGAAGCGTGAACTACGATATAAAGAAAAAGCTCTCGCTGAAACAGCTGCGTTACTGGTGCTAAGAAAAAAGCTCAATGCTTTGTGGGAGGACGACAACGAGGAGAACTAACATCCTTGGTTGATCGTATTTAATTAGTCGAACTTATCCTTGAAGCGCATGACAGCGCAGCGAGATTAGATAAGGCTTGTGAGGTGGCTGTACTCAGTAAACGAACTTATCGCCGTTGGTATAGAGCAGGCAAAGTGCAAGTAACCTGCGAGCATCAGCGCCAAGACCAGAGCCTGCAAATAAGTTGCCAGAAGACTTAGGCCAGCTAGAGCCTTTTGAGCATGAATAAACGCAGATTATTTTTTGGCAGACGCGGGGTGTGCGACCAAGCATATTCTGAAAAGGACGGTTACTCATTCGCTGATTGCTATTGTTAGAATGAAAAG
>JAWUWK010000132.1:0-22422 GCA_034111875.1 Gammaproteobacteria bacterium | reverse complement strand
GTGGAGCCAACCGGCTTAACGGCGGATACCAGCGCATTGCCTGTGGAGCCAACCGGCTTAACGGCGGATACCAGCGCATTGCCTGTGGAGCCAACCGGCTTAACGGCGGATATCACCTTATTATCTGTCGAGCCAATAGCGGTTCAAAATGAGATCACGCAACTAATCTCAAACTTTCTGTCGCTGGCAGGCATCCCAGCTGAGGGGGGTAACCCGTCCACGTCTACTAGGGTGATACAAGGCAGCAGCATCAGCACGCCGAGCATCGGTAATTTTAGCTCGACCCTGCAAATCATCAACGGTGGCATCCGGCTGCCAGCTAATCTAACTAAATGAAGAAGAAGATGCCTGACATGACCAATAACCATGAGCCGCTGCAAACCATGAAGCCTATGTTCGCGGCACTGTTACTTGCCGTCTCCCCGCTGGCTGTACAAGCTGCTAGCACTGTGGTTCCCGGTGCGGGGGATCTCCTGCAGCAGATTGCGCCGCTCACACCCCCAGCGTTCTCGCCCAGCGGAACTGGGCTGACGATCGAGAAGGCCGGCGCCAAGCTGCCGCCGAGTGCACCTTTCCCGGTGAAGAGTATCCAGATCACCGGCAACACCCTGTTCGATACACCGACCCTACACGCCCTAGTAGCGGACGCGGAAGGCAAAAGCCTCGGCCTTTCCCAATTGGGTGAGTTAGCTGCCCGCATTACCAGCTATTACCAAAGCCAGGGCTATGTGTTGGCGCGGGCGATCATCCCGGCACAGACGATTGCGGCTGGGATGGTGCGTATTGCAATCATCGAGGCGCGCTACGGCCAGGTCAGCCTTAACAACCTCAGCCGGGTGAAAGATGCCTTGCTGCAAGCGACACTCGCCCCGCTGCAAAGCGGGAAGTTCATCGGCAAGACCGAGCTAGATCATGCCCTGCTGCTGCTCTCGGACATTCCGGGTGTCGTGACCGGCGCAACCCTGAAGCCGGGTGAGGTGGTCGGCACATCAGACCTGCTGGTGAGCACCACGCCTAGCGCGATGGTCACAGGTAATATGGTGCTGGATAATTTCGGCAACCGCCATACCGGCAGGGCACGCACCGGCGGCACCGCGAACGTTATCAACCTGCTGCAGCACGGCGATATTCTGAGCGCGAGCGGGCTAAGCTCGGGCGACCGGTTGAACTACGCTCGCATCGGCTACGAAACCTTGCTCAATGGCCAGGGAACGCGCTTAGGCGGAGCTTATTCGACCCTTCGCTATGCGTTGGGCGAACCGCTGGAAGCCCTCAAAGCTAATGGCAGCGCGCGGGTAGCAAGCCTGTGGGTCAAGCACCCGCTGCTGCGCAGCTACGATGTCAATATTTACGGGCAGCTCCAGTTTGACAGTCTGCAACTGCGCGACCACATTGACGCCATCGCCAGCAAGACCGACCGCTCGTTGGAGAACTGGACGCTGAGCCTGGCCGGGGATGCGCGCGATGCGTTCCTCTCGGGCGGCATCAACACCTGGAACCTAGGCTTGACAGCAGGGCACGTCGGTTTTGACAACGCGGATGCGCAGGTGAGCGATGCGGAGACCGCAGGCACACAAGGCGGGTTCTCCAAATGGAACGCGAACCTCACGCGTCTGCAAAGCCTGAGTCCAAAGAACGGTCTGTACCTGGCCTTCTCCGGCCAGTGGGCGAACGATAATCTGGATGCGTCGCAGAAGATGAGCGTGGGCGGGCCTTCCACGGTGCGCGCTTATGACATGGCCGCGCTGTCGGGCGATACTGGCTATCTGGCAACCGCTGAATTGCGGCACGGTCTGGGGACGGTCTGGGGCGGACAATGGCAGGCGGTGGCTTTCGTCGACACTGCGCGCGTGAAGATCAATAAGAACACCTTGGTTGCGGGGAAGAACAGCGCTACCCTGAGCGGAGCGGGCGTAGGGATCAACTGGGCCGGGCCGAAGCAGTGGCGTGCGAAGGCCTCTATCGCCTCGCGAATTGGTGAGGCCCCAACGCTGGTGACGAGCAGCGCGCCCAACCGCGCATGGGTCGAGATCAGCAAGAGATTTTGAACAGCAGTACAGCCGCTTTCGGTGCCGGCAAAGGACTGAGCGCCATTTCCATTTCACACTGACGTTCTGCAAAATTCTGCCCAAAAAAACTGACACCATGAAAAGCTACGCATCGATGAACTGCATCCACCGTCTGATCGGGAGGCAAAGCTGACCTGACTCATGTGCTCAGGGTCAGCTTACAACATCTGTAAAAATGCTGTATTGTGCACAGACAACATATTATTCGCTTAATCTTCTAGATGTCTTTAGTATCGTGGCACTACACAGTGCTGTTGTTTTATCCTCTTTGAAAATTGTAGAGCGAGAACAGCCTAAAATAGGTTAAATATGAGGGTCGGCCCGTATTCTGACCCAGTTGCCCAGATATGATTCTACTTTTTTGTTTTAATTCACTAGTGTCCGGTTAAACATTTAGTAGCCAAAAATTCATTTGTTGCACGCTATTTTTGTCTGGTTTCAATCGTTTTGAACGATGGATTTAGCCGCTCCATTATACCTCTGCGCTCCATCAAATTAGCACCTATTAATAGGCAGACCTGATAGAGCGTTTGCTTACTCAAGTATGTTAATTGCGTCAGCTTTAATAGCAGGTAGGATATGCGTCCTATCAAGACTTGAATCATTACACCGTTTTTATTTTGACTGATGAAGCGCTTTAGGTTTTATTTTATCCCTTTAAAGAACAATTCTATTTTCCAGCGCTGTTTATATAATCCGGCGATCTGAACTGCTGAACACGATAGATCATTCGTGATAAAGACGAGCTCTTTTTGATCGTCTTTCCGAACAAAAGTAACACGGCGCAAATCAATTGGGCAGAGCTTCTTCCCTTTAGCGCTGCTTAGTCGAATAATTTTATCCGCAACGACTCCCATGCCTACAGGAGTCTTTTCATCCACTACTTGATAGCAAGTATTTGTCTTCATTCGACCAACAAATTTCGAGTTATCCTGATTCAATGAATAAAACCAACTGTAATTATTATAAGCACGATCAACATAAGTTGTGTTTGGTATCATCGATAGGTTGTTTAGTTCTTTCGCGTCATTTGTTTTCGTCTGTGTTAATGAAAAATAGACAGGGACTGCTGCATTAGGGTCATATACGGTATGAAGCTTTATTCCTGCTTTCTTCGAACGAAAATTTGCCCACTTAAATAGATTAAGGTTTAAATCAATCGTCGTAGAATCAATCAGCCTTATCATTTGGCTGGCATCACTTTTAGGAAGTTTTGAGCGCACTTATTCGAGCAGAGAGTAGAACGTTTCGCAGAAAATAGCTGTGGGGCGATTGCCGTTGGCATCCGCTAAAGATGAGCGGCTGATACGCCTCGCGCCTAGATGATAAAGCTTAGATTTTTGGCTATTAAATGTCGTTTAAATTCCTCTTAATGAAGTCTGATTATTAAGTTGTGCAAAGAGTAAGGCGATTAACTGATCCCAGCATGAAAGAGTCCTTATACGATGATCGCCATTATGTCGATCAACCGTTTGTTGAAAGGTATGACGGGGAATAGTTGGTAGAAAATGCTGTTAGAATGTTTCACGCTTAACCTCTGGTTGGAAAAATAGCTGTCTAGTTAACAATGATTTTACCGTAATCCCCGAGGTTAAAGCACTATAGCCTGACACCTTTTTTTAAACCGGACACTAGTGGTTTTAATTAATAAATGTAGCCAGAAAATACATGGGCTTTACTTTTCGATAAAAATTCCAAATTTTGCTAACATTTCAGGTTCTTTACTCTCCATTGATTAGTGCAACACCTAAAGACAACGTGTTATTGATAAATTAGTCATTCTAGAAGGATTGAAATCTTTTCGGTGGTAACTGAGTATATTGAACGCTGTGCTGAATATTTTTGTGGCCTAAGCAATGCTCAATAGGCTTGATCCATACAGTTACCTAAACAGCATATTGAAAGTGCTACCCTATTTTGAAACCGTTGAGGATTTTGAAAAGCTGCTACCTTGGTGCAGAACAGTTGCTTATCACTTGCGTAGATGGCCTAAAAGGCTTTCCTGAAGCAATCATTGATACTTACCTAAAGCTAAGATACAGCTGTGTATTGTACACCTGGTAGAGCATTCTTTAAAATTTTTCCATGCAAAGATTACAATGAAGTAACAAAGAATCTGAAGCTGATTTATCAGTCAGGGACTGAGGATAAGGCCAACTTAGAACGCGAGCGGTCGGCAGAAAAACGGCATAAAAAGTATCCACAAATCAGTAAATCGTGGCCTTCAAACGGGCATAATTTGATCACTATCTTCTCGTATCCAAGAGATATACATAAGGTCATTTATACCACCAATGCTATCGAGTCGCTCAATAGTGTTATCCGAAAATCTGTAAAGACACTAAAGATAATGCTGCTCTAAAAGTTGTTTATTTAGCAGTAGAATCCGCCTCTAAAAGATCGACAATGCCAATTAGAGACTGGCAGAGAGCGCTAAATAGATTTATGATCGAGTTCGAGAGAGAACTTACACCTCATGTTTAAATAACTAGAAGAGCAGTTACACACAATGATTTACGCCCTCCAGCCTAAAACCACTAAATCTGGCTTCGCAAATTTTCAATTCAAAACGCCTAGAGTGCCTGCAGGCAATTATTAACTTTCGCTTATCAAGTAAACCAAACTGAACGTACCGGTGAGATTGACAGCAAGGTTTTATCTATGTCTGGTTATGCTATCAAACTGTTCACCAAAAAATAGCGCAAATGGTGGTGCCGAAGTCTACATGGACTCTGTAGCGCGATCAGAGTTAGGTTGCTGCTACTGTTAGAACAGTTTCAATAAATAATGTAAAGCGCAATAGCCACACTGTTTAGCTTGCGGTGATTAATTACAAAGTTAGAGTAGAAAGTCACCTATAGTATTACTCTGCCTCTGAGATCCCCTCGTGAGGGTGGATTAATAAAAACCAAGATTAGTGGTGCTAAGGGTGATTGCGGTTATCTGGGATAGCGCTGAAGCTGAGCGCTTTTAAAGCGGACGGGAGCGTAAACAAAGATGGAACAACCAGTACGGCGTACTGGTTGTCAGAGGTGATGCTAAGAGAGGTGTTAGTAACCGAATAACCTAGGTAGAAACAGCGAGAGCTCTGGAAAAAAAGCAATCACGAATACTGCCACGGCGGATATACCGGCAAAAGGTAGCGCTTTTTTGGTCACTTCTTCCAGCGATATGTTGGATATGCCCGAAGCCACAAATAGATTTTCACCTAAGGGTGGGGTTGCAAATCCGATCGATAAACTACAGATCATGACAATTCCGAAATGGACTGGGTCGATGCCTAAGTTATAAGTCACTGGCAGCAGTACAGGGGTCAAGATCATAATCGCCGCGAGGGTTTCCATAAACATGCCAACAAAGAGTAAGAAGGCAATGATCAAGAACCAAATGACATAGATGTTGCTCGTCACGCTTAACATAGACTCAGCAACAATCGCCGGTATTTGGTACTGAACCAAGATACGCCCGAACACTGTGGCAGTAAACAAGATCAATAGTACTCTACCGGAAAGCCAAGTTGTGGTTTCTAGAGACTGAAAAATATCTTTTAATTTAAGTTCTCTGTGAACGAATACGCCGATAAATAGAGTATAGAAGATCGCTATAATCGCCGATTCAGTTGGCGTAAACCAACCAGAATAGATACCCCCTAGAATGACAACAGGAGCCATTATCGACCATTTCCCTTTGCGCACGGCATCTGCAACGATACATAGATTCCAATCATCGCCGCTGCCTTTATAACCTAAGCTGCGACAGCGAAAATAGTTAAGTATTAACAAACTCAACGAAATTACTAATCCGGGCACGATACCGGCAATAAACATTTTAGTAATAGAAACACTTTGGAAAGTACCGAATTTCGCCACAGCTTCAAGAGGCACTGATAAGCCTATCGCTGAAATACCATAGATTACCATTGGGATTGAAGGTGGAATGATGATACCCAGACCGCCTGATGACGCTGTGATCGCCGAGGCGTAACCTTTGTCATAGCCGCGTTTAACCATGGCTGGAATCATTAACATGCCGACGGCAGCTGTCGTAGCAGGACCTGAACCAGAAATAGCACCAAAGAACATGCAAGCTAACACGGTTGCTGCAGAGATACCGCCAGTGAAAGGGCCGGCAAAGCTCTCTGCGACGGCTACCAAGCGTTTCGATATTCCGGCAGCCTCCATCAAGGCCCCCGCGAGTATAAAGGCAGGAAGCGCCATTAAAGGGAAATTACCCACAGATCGAAAAGCCATTTGTACCATGACAATTGGGGTTTTATCTAAATAGAAATAAGTTGCTAGCGCAGCGGCGCCAAGTGATACGGTTACTGGTGCACCAATGAATAACAGGAACAAAAAAGTTCCAAATAGCACTAGTACTATAGATGTTTCAGCCATAAATAGCTCCTAAAGCTCATTTCGCTTTGTTGTTATTCTCTGAGTTATTATCTAAGTCTATGTCTAGCTCTTTTAAATCATCGAGTTCTCGTGAGTCGGGGTCACGTATATCAATGCCTAAGATGAGTTTGTAGTAATTGACTTGGATAATACGCACTGTCATTAGCGAAAATGCTATGGGTAATACCATATAAAAATACTTCATATGGATGCCTAAAGTCTGAGACTTATTGAAAGGCAGCATTCGATTGAAGATGAAATCAACGCACAGATAGATGAAGTAGCAATTGAAGGCTATCCATACTAGGTCGGAAATGAATTCAAGAATAGGTCTACAGACAGCAGGCATTAATTTGTATTGGAAAGTGACGCGGTTATGAGCCGCTAGTTTGGCGGCGTAGCTGGCACCAAAAAAAACAAACCAGACGAACAGGTAAACAGAAAGTTCTTCATTCCAAGAGAAAGAATAACTAAAAAATTGTCTTGATAATATTTGTAAAAAAAGCAAACAGACAAAGATAGCTAGTAGGGTTCTACAAATATAGCTTTCTATATTATCTAATATATACAGGAATTTTTTACCCATAATGTGTACTCCGGTTAGGCCCAAGAGAAAAGACGAAATCAATACTGTCATACACGTTTAGCTAACTATTGATAACACATTTCATTAGCGTTCATGAATGCTAACGCTTAGCTTAAGAGAAAGAAGTAGGCGATGTAGGCCAATATTTTCTGTGTGCCGTTTAAACCAGACAAAAAGTTGTCAGATTTAATAGCCGTGTAGGTCATGCCGATCTCCCAGTCTTGTTTTTCTAAAAACCAGCCTGCCTAGATTTAGAATGACGCCACACCCAGAGGTGCTATTTGACTTGAACGCTTGCTCCTTTAAGCTAAGAGTTTAGTTAGAGTATCAATATTCGATTGTAAAGCCTTTTCTCAACAAGCAACCAGCACTGCCGGCCACTCGTTGAGTCTACATTTCATAACAGTTGGAAATCTATTAACTTCCGCTTATTAAATTTCAGCGCGACCTAGAGAGCGAAGTAACGCATTTACTTTGTCTTTGCCACCAACGCTTTCGTAGAATTTAGGCCATACTGCTTTTTGTGCTTTGCTTGCCCAAACATCTTCGTCTTCGATTTTGTGGATTTCCATACCGTATTTGCTGACGAGCTCTTCTTTAATGGTTTTCTCTTTATCGACCAACCACTGTAAGCTGTACTTAGAGGCTTCTTGACCAGCGGCAATCATCGCATCTTGAGTGGCTTTATCTTGAGCTTGGAACAAAGACTCAGAGACAACTAGCGGCTCTAACAAGAACAGGTAGTGAAGATCTGAAATGTACTTTTGAACTTCACCAAATTTCATTGCATAAATGGTCGTATAAGGAGTGTCTTGTCCATCAACTACGCCTTGTTGTAAAGCGGTAAACGTTTCAGACCAAGCCATAGGTGTTGGGTTGTTTCCCCAAGACTTGTAAGTATCTATCATGATTTCATTTTTTGGAACACGAACAATGATGCCGTCTAAGTCAGCGAGCTTTTTGATTGGACGTTTAGAGTTACTCAATACTCTAAAACCAGAATAAGTCCAAGCCAATACTCTTGCACCAGCATCGCGAATCGTATTTTGAACTAGCTCTTCACCTATGCTGCCGTTAACAACCTTATCGGCCTGTTCCAAATTTTCGAAAATATAAGGTAGCGATAATATGCCCATCGTCGGGGAGAAAGGGGCTAAGTTATTTGAAGCTAAGATTGAAAAATCCAGTGCGCCTAGTGCTAGATCGTTTACAGTGTCTTGCTCAGAACCAAGCTGACCATTGAGAAAAAGCTTAGTGTCGAACTTGCCGCCGGTTTTTTCTTTAAGTACTTCTGAAAATTTGATGCCAAGTGCTTCTTGTGCGCTACCGCCGCCATCACCAACAGCCATGTTCCAAGTCGCTGCATAAGTTGATGCTGAAAATACGAGACCTGCCGTTAAAGAAAGGACTTTTGTGAGTTGCTTATTAGTTATCATTAGTCGCTCCAGATATTTGATTTTCCCTGATCAGGACACATTGTCAATCCGTTTAGAAGGGTTCATAAATTACATTTTTTTAAAAATATTAACGTACAAAGTCTAGTCTAAAAAGGGTTAGTCATGGAAGAGATAACTCAATAAAAATAGAATACGCTAGAATATCTTCTGATAAAATGTAGTGTCCATACTTAACTTTACACAGCTGATTTTTTAGTACCAGTGATAAGTTGCTAGTAGAACCAACAAAAAACACTCCATAAAAATTCTATTTACTTGTTATTATTCAACGATTTAAAACATACACTTAGGCTGCATTACAATGCTTGGATTTTATTAAAACGCTTTAAATACTAACAGTTTTAGAATCCATACAATGGCTTATCAAAAAGTCTAAAGCTATCAATTAATTGTTGATATTTAACAAAATATTGTTTATCGGAGGCTGTTATTAAGTTTACATTGTGTCAAGCCCATAGAATCTCTCGAAATTGAGGCGTCGAGGGCATGGGATAGTGTGCTTAAAGAGAGCGAATAAGCAGTATTCGAGTTGACTGAAGTCCCCGTAGTAGAATAAAAGAGCGCAGTATCCTACTGCGCTAACTTGAGCTTATTTGACAGTTTTGGCAGCGCGTAGGATTTTACAAACAATCGCCGCTAGCTTATAGCTGCTTGATCAATGCCTGCATTTCTTTCATCTTTTCATTGACCACTTTTTCTAGATGCGCCATGTGCGCTTCAAGCTTTTGTTTTGGATCAATAGGATCTATTTGGCTTAAGCTAGCTTGCAGTAAATCAAGTTCTGCAATGGCCATCTTTAACTGCGGGCTAACATCTGTGATGGTATCGTAGCCTGAAGAACTTCTACTTTCTATTGGAATACTGCGTCTTCCACGCACGAAAGAGAATTTTTTACTGCGTGGTAAAAATGAGCCTTTAGCACGTGTGTAATATACTTTTAGAACATCTGCCTCCGCTTGATGGCTCAATGTGTATTTCACAACATCTTCTACACTAGTGACGCCCATGGAAGCAAGGGTAGGGTATTGGCTCATAGTTAATTATCTCGTTTTATGGCATTAAAGGTAATACAGCTAAAAAATAGCGAAGGAGGTATTGCCTACCAACAATAAAAAACATGTTGAGACCTCAGCATAACTATTGCATTTGTAAATACGTCATTAAAAACAAGCGTTAAATGCTCATTTACTAGAATAAACTCTGCTTTGGCGCTTACTTCTGCTGAGTTTTTCTTCAGTCATCAGATTATTCAGAGGTATCATGTCAACAGAGCGTTACTTGAACTACGCAGGAGTTAACCTGAAGGGTGTCTAAATTTTTGATTGTCGAGAGTTTTGCCGCTAATGATGAGTTCTTGGCAAATTTGCAATTGGATCCAACAGTCTCTGTGAATCACAGGTGATTACTGAAATCAATCGCAATTAAACTAAACTCTCAAAATTTTACGAAACATGAATAGCCTAAACTAGAGCCAGTCTAAGCTATTGGATTGGACCAGTATTTTCTCTATATCAACAGTTTGATGTCACTGGCTTTTTGAACAGCGTCCCGAGAGCAGTGTTAATATTTGTTTTAACAGTGCGTTGTTTAACTTGTCCGGAATATCTAATGCAAGGGCATTTCGATAGTACAAACTCAGATCTAGACCAAAGCCTAAGGCATAAAGTTCAACTTCAGAACGGGTTTCAATCATCGACGCAACTTGTTGTAAATGGTTGTCTAAAAAATTCTGTGAATTAGTCTGGTTGCTCGCGCTTTCCATCGGGCAACCGTCGGAGAGAACGATCAAAATCTTGCGCATTTCAGGGCGGCTTTGCAGGCGTTTATTGGCCCAGAGAAGGGCCTCCCCGTCGACTCCTTCTTTGAATAAGTCCGCTTTGTGCATCGCGCTCATAGATCGCTTGGCGCGTTGCAGCTTAGTATCGGCATCTTTATAGATAATATGGCGTGTTTCGCACAGCCGACCCGGATTTTCTGGGCGCATTTGGCGCATCCACTGCTTATAGCTTTTTCCTCCCTGCCATGATTTTGTAGTAAAGCCAAGAACCTCAGTGGTTGCTCCAGCCATCTCTAGTGCTTTGCATAGAATGTAGATTAGACTAGAAATAGGTTGAATGTGTTCTTTCATTGAGCCTGAGTTGTCCATTAAAAAAGACACTACGCAATTGCCGCTGGGCTGCAGCTTTTGTTGACGGAAAATATTTTTATATTGCGGAGAAGTGACTAAAGTACTGAGCATGCTGCCATCGATGTACCCGTCTTCTTTTGCAAAATCCCAGCCGCAAAATTGTTCGCCAGGTATGATTTTAGCCAAATCTCGAGCTAGTCTTGGAATATTTATCGCTTGATTTTTCAATAACTTATTTTGTGTTTCTAAGAAAGATTCTAGCTGAGAGGGCAGGGCTAATTTATCGGCCATCACCACTTGATCATTCGCCGTAGTATAGATGTGGTATTGGTTAAGTTGCTGAATTATTTCGCGCAGTCCAGTGGCTTTATATTGCTTGTTTGCGGTTTTAATATCAGAATTATCGTCGCTTTCTGGCTCAAGAAATAAGCTGAATTTGCTAGTTTTCTTGGTGGCCTCATTGCTGTCTTCAGACTCTTGGCTGTCCTCTTCAGTGATTAAGCTATCAATCACTTCTACAATGATGCTGGCATGTTGTGCAAACAGCGTTTGATTGTCTGTGTTTTTTCTCATGCCCATTAATGCACCGCCAATATGCCTGGCGAGCATCATGCGCATAGGCTCGATAATGTCCTCGCTCTCGTGGTTCATCGGCAAGCTGGTCAGCCTAGACCATGCCACTTGAGCCACCGTAAAAACCACCATGCCCAATTGATTTTCTATGGTTTCGGATGCGCAGAATTGTTTGCACCACTGTCTGAATCGATGTTCAAGATTTTTTCTGGACCCTGGATGTAAGTCGCTGACTAGAGATTCACAACGCAGCTGCTCTAAGAGTTCAAATATTAACTGGCCGATATTTGAGAGTGGCATTAATGCTTGGTGTAATTGGCTGTCACTGTGGATTAAGCGCAGCGCAACGGCATCGGCGGCACCGCGAAAAGACTGATAATTATCTTGTTCATAGTCAGGTCGCAAATGCGGTGCGCGAATTAATGCCGATTGGCCGTGGACTTCCGGACGCTGTCCACGGTATCTAAAGCTTTTCTCGCCGGAGATGGCGCGGACAGTTGCTCCACATAAACGCTCAATGTGCTGCTGCAAGGTTTCTTTTTTCAGAACTTTCTTGCTCTCAGTGTCTGCCATCAGTCATTACCTGATCAGCTGTCTGGGCCCATGATTCACTTAACTCAATGTCAAAGCAGCGCTGAAAAAATTCGGCAATAATGCTTCTTTCTACTTCATCGCACTTATTCAAAAATGACAATTTAAAAGCGATCGCAGGATTGTCGAAAATATCAATATTTTCAGCCCAAGAGATTAATGTGCGCGGTGACATTAAGGTAGAGATATCGCCAGCAGCGAAGCTTTTACGGGTGAGATCGGCAACCGCGATCATTGAAAGAATCAATTCCTCTGACAGCGGTTTCTGTAAAAACTTGGCCTTGCCTTGAATGATTTTTAGTTCTTGCTCGCGGGGTAGGTAGCTTAAATTCGTGACGATATCCCAGCGGTCCATCTGCGCCTGGTTGACCATTTGAGTGCCGTGATACAAGCCGTTGCTGTTGCCTAGGCCTACCGTGTTGGCTGTGGCGAATAGTCTAAATTGATTATGTGGCGTTATAACCTCATTTTGATCCAGTAAAGTGAATTTGCCGTCTCGTTCCAGAATTCGTTGAATTACAAACATGACTTCTGGACGGCCCGCATCAAATTCGTCAAATATTAAGGCGGTAGGTCGGCGCAGTGCCCAAGGCAAAATACCTTCTTGAAACTGCGTTACTTGCTTATCATCGCGAATTACGATGGTGTCTTTTCCGACTAAGTCTAAGCGGCTGATGTGGCCATCCAAGTTGATTCTTACACAGGGCCAATTTAAGCGGGCGGCAATTTGTTCGATATGAGTAGATTTACCTGTGCCGTGCAAGCCTTGTACCATCACGCGGCGATTGCGGCTAAAACCTGCAAGCAGCGCCAATGTTACTTCTGGGTTAAAGACGTATTCAGGGTCAACCTCTGGAACATGCTCATCACGAACACTAAAGGCCGGTACGGTTAAGTTGGAGTTGATTGAGAAGGTATCCCTGACTGAAACCATAATATCAGGTTGATCTATTTTAATTTCTGACATGCATAAGTCCATTTGAGTGCTAACGTTTACTGTTGTGCGGCATTAAGCATTGCTCATGCGCGATCCAGAAAAGCCAGTCTCTGATTGATAATGGTTCATTATATAAGTCGCCTAAGCCGTTGCAAGTGCCAGTGTGGGGGTTTTTGTTAAGCCAATCCTTTTGACTGGTTCCATGTTTAAATTGCGATTGGCCTTTGCCCTAAGGCCTTGTAATTTCTAGGATGTGCTTAAGATAACCAAGCTCAGACTTATGCTTTGCGTAGTTAGACTACGCAATGATGTAATACCCTTACGTAAAATACATATAAAAGTGCTTTGCGGTGAACTTGAAGATTAGTGCGTTAGTGATGCGATCTACCTTGAATCCTAAACATGATTAACACTCACAATTTTCTACACCGTAAAAGACACACCTTGGATAATAAAATGACAAGCCAAGACATAATAGCCATCGCATCAGACTTACCCGACTTTGAAGACCACGACAAGCAGGAGATCAAATATACCACTTGTTATATGTGTGCCTGTCGCTGTGGTATCAAAGTCACTGTTGAAGACAATAAAGTCCGTTATATCCAGGGCAATCCAAATCATCCAGTGAATAAGGGAGTGCTCTGCGCAAAAGGCAACTCCGGTATAATGAAACAGTATTCTCCGGCTAAATTGACCTCACCTCTACTACGTAAAGAAGGGACTGAGCGAGGTGCCGGTGAGTTTGAGGAAATATCTTGGGATCGCGCTCTGGATATAGTCGAAAAGCGCTTAAGTCATATTCGCGCCACAGACCCTAAACAGCTAGCATACTTTACTGGTCGAGATCAGATGCAGGCTTTGACGGGTATGTGGGCGAGTCAGTTTGGCACGATTAACTGGGCCGCTCACGGTGGTTTCTGTTCGGTGAATATGGCCGCCGGTGGCTTGTATACTATGGGTCATGCTTTTTGGGAATTTGGTGATCCAGATTGGGAAAATACCAAATACTTTATGATGTGGGGCGTCGCGGAAGACCACAGCTCAAATCCTTTAAAACTCGGCTTGAAACGTCTTAAAGAGCGTGGCGCCAAATTTGTCTCGGTAAACCCTGTGCGCACCGGTTATCAAGCGATTGCCGATGAATGGGTGGCTATAAGACCGGGTACTGACGGCATTTTTGCTCTGTCAATGATCCATGTATTACTAAAGAATAAGTTAGTTGATGACGAGTTTTTGATTCGTTATACCAACTCGCCGCAACTGGTTGTCAATACACCGGGTAAAGTAGGCGATGGTCTATTCTATCGCCAAATGACTGAAGATTCAAAGGCAGACGAAGGCACAATCCAAATCTGGGATTTGCAAACTGAAACCTTTGCCGATGCCAATAGAGCCGATATAAGTCCCGCTCTTTTTGGCGAATTCACTGCCGCGGATGGCACCCCTGTTCGCACCGCAATGAGTATTTTGATTGAAAAATATTTGGATGATCAATACTCGCCAGAAGTAGCGGCTAAAGAGTGTGGTGTGAGTGCCGAGGATATTGAACGTATTGCTCTGGAAATGGCTCATGTTGCTTTTAAAGAAACCATCACTTTAGATGTTGAATGGACGGATTGGGCGGGTAGAAAACAAGATAAATTCATTGGCAGACCGGTATCAATGCATGCAATGCGGGGCATATCGGCACACTCCAATGGCTTCCAAACTTGTCGCGCGTTGCACTTGTTACAGATAATGTTGGGTACAATCGATTGTCCAGGTGGGCATCTCGCTAAACCGCCTTTTCCAAAGCATATTCCGCCGGGCATTAAGCCGGCCAAGACGAATATACCCAATACGCCGCTTAAATCGCCGCCATTGGGCTTTCCTACCTGTCCTGAAGATCTGGTTATAGATGATGAGGGCAAGCCGTTACGTATCGATAAAGCTTATAGTTGGGACGCGCCTATTTCCTGCCATGGTTTAATGCACATGGTGATTAGCAATGCGGCCAAAGCTGATCCTTACAAAATTGACACGCTGATGTTGTTTATGGCGAATATGGCGTGGAATTCAAGTATGAATACCGCACAAACATTAGAGATGTTGACGGCTAAAGAAACCGATGATACCTACAAAATTCCTTTTATTATCTGCTCTGATGCTTTCAATTCTGAGATGGTCGCCTATTCAGATCTGGTGTTACCGGATACTACTTATTTGGAGCGTTACGATACTATTTCGATGTTGGACCGACCAATTTCTGAACCTGGCGCGGCCTGTGATTCTGTCAGAACGCCGGTTATTGAACCTGATCGCAATGTACTTTCGTGGCAAGAAGTAATGATCGAAATGGCAGGGCGGTTGAAGTTTCCGGCTTTTACTAAAGCTGACGGTGAGCGCAAATATAAAGATTATAAAGACTTTATTATTAATTTCGAGAAAGAGCCGGGGATTGGCTTTTTAGCCGGTTATCGTGGAGAAGACGGAACTAAATCACTGCGCGGTGAACCCAACCCAAGACAGTGGGAAGCCTATGAAGAAAATCAAGGCTTTTTTGAATACAAGTTGGCGGACAACCAGCGCTATATGCGCCACGCTAACAAAGATTATTTATCACTCGCCAAAGAGGCCGGGTGGGTGGGTTCAACCGATCAAATCATAATCGAAGTATATTCGGAAAAACTTCAAAAATTCAGATTGGCAGGTCAGGGACTGTATGACGGACCTATGCCTACTGAGGCGCATCATAAGGAGCGATTAGCCGAATATTTTGATCCATTGCCTATTTACTATGTTCCTTTAGAAGAGCAGCGTATTGACCGCGAAGAATACCCTTTTCACGCTGTCAATCAGCGGCCAATGTTTATGTATCATAGTTGGGACAGCCAAAATGCTTGGCTGCGCCAAATAATGAGCCAAAACTATTTATATATGAATCGAGTCGCCGGTGAAAAGCTGGGTATTGATGATTTAAGCTGGGTCTGGGTAGAGTCACATAACGGCAAAATTCGCGCACAAATAAAATTGATGGAAGGCACCAATGAAAATACGGTATGGACTTGGAATGCGATAGCCAAGCGCGGTGGCGCTTGGGGGCTTTCTGAAGATACAAATGAAGCCACAGATGCTTTCTTAATGAACCACTTGATATCAGAGTTGTTACCCGCTAAAGGCGATAGCTATGACAAAATTACTAATTCAGATCCTATTACAGGACAGGCCGCGTGGTACGATTTACGCGTAAAAATTACCCCAGTAGAGAATGGTGAAACCGGCGCATGGCCGCAATTCGGACCTCTGAAACCGCAGCCTAATGCAAAACCTTCGCCGTCAACACTAAGCTATACAAGTCATAAAAATGTCAACATTATCAGAGGTTGGGCAGATACGTTGCTAACTGGGGCTAAACATGTTGGCCAAAAAAATAAGAAGGCAAAAAAATCATGAAATTGGGATTAGTGGTAGATTTAGATACTTGTGTTGGTTGCCATGGTTGCGCAACTGCTTGTAAACAATGGAACACTTCGGGCACTATTGGGCCTTTGTCGGACCAAGACCCCTATTCGAAAGATCCCAGTGGTACTTGGTTAAACCGTATTCGAACCTATGAAGTTGGCGATACTCCAAACAGTAAAACAGTGCATATGCCAATGTCTTGCATGCACTGTGAGGATGCTGCTTGTGTCACTGTCTGTCCTACTGGTGCTTCCTACAAGAGGGAAGAGGACGGTATTGTGCTAGTGGACCAAGATAAATGTATGGGTTGCAATTTATGTGCTTGGGCCTGTCCTTATGGCGCGCGAGAGTTAGATGCAGAGCAGGGGACAATGAAAAAATGTACCTTGTGTGTCGACCGGATTTACGATCTAAAACTACCAGAGGCCGAGCGCCAGCCAGCTTGTGTTCTGACTTGCCCTACAAGGTCTAGAACCTTTGGTGATTTTGATGACCCCAATTCAGAAGTGAGCCAGCTAGTCAGAGAGCGCTCTGGCAAGCAATTATTACCTGAGCTAGGTTACAACCCGGTTAATACTTATCTTCCGCCGCGCAATAAGCCCGTGGCAGAAGTACACGCGCAGGCTAGTGTGAGCCAAACCGTTAAAGGCTGGGTTAATAAAATTATTACTCGCTAATCAGTTTAATGCCTTTAGAATTTTTTATTTGGAGAACAATATGCATCCTGCGTTTTCGGTACTGATATTTACAGTCGCATCTGGGGCTGGTTATGGCTTAATATTTTTATTAATCCTCGGCCATTTAGTAGGTATTAGTGCACTACAAGATCAGATGTTGATTTTGGTTGCTGGTATTACATCACTAATCTTTATTTCATGCGGGCTGCTCGCCTCTACCTTACATTTGACTAATCCTAAGAACGCTTGGCGAGCGTTTAGTCGATTTAAAACCAGCTGGTTATCCAGAGAAGCTGTATTCGCAATACTCTTTTATCCTTTTGTGATTGGTTATTTATTAGCTATCTATTTACAGGGATCACAACTGAACGGCTTGTCTGCATTGCTTGGAGTAATGAGCCTTGTAATAGCCTTTATTACGCTTTTTTGCACTAGTATGATCTATGCGAGCTTGAAAACAATTAAACAGTGGAACACGGCTCTTACGCCCGTTAACTATATTGTTTTAGGTTTAATGTCGGGATCATTATTGTTGCTCGCTATACAAGCCATGTTAGCTGCTTCGCCGGCCACTGATTTATATAATTTAGCTTTTGTGTTTTTGGCAATGGGGGCCGTGGTTAAATCTATTTATTTTTATTGGATAGGAAAACCTTCTGGTAGTACGATTAAAACCGCCACTGGTTTTACCCAGGCAAGTGTGCGCCTCTTAGATCAAGGTCACAGTTCAAATGCGTTTTTGAACAATGAGTTTGGCTACACTGTAGAAGCCGATAAACTGTTAAGAATTAGAATGGCCTCACTCGGTTTGAGTTTCCTTATTCCAGCCTTGATACTGATGTCGACGAGTAGCGTTTTATTAGTACTTGCGGTGTTTGTTTGCCTTGCCGGGTTGCTGGCAGAGCGCTGGTTATTTTTTGCTGAAGCTAGGCACGTGGTCAGATTCTTTCAAGCTAACAAGAAAGATTAAAGTCTTTGTAAGCTTTTGGCCGCTAGAAGTTCTGCACTAGCGGTCAGCTTCAAAAAAATACTGTAAATAAAATCAGTATATGTGTTTATAATCAGTGCTTTTCATGTATAGTGTGGCTATCAATTTGTCTTTGAACACTGGCATTAGGATAGCCCACTATGCAAAACCATCCCACGCAACAATCTCTTTATTCTCTGCAACGTGAGCTTAATAGCAATTTGGCAAGAGCTGGTAGAGCCGCGGCCAATTGGCTCAACACAGCCCCTCTCTATTTATGTACTAAAACTACTGGATCGGGTAAGTCTGACCAGCTAATTGAGTTATCTATTTTAGACTCTGAGCAAAGGGTATTATTTCATTCACAAATCTTACCAACGGTCGCGATTGATGCCGAAAATCGACACGGCATTAATTTAACTGGCTTATTGCAAAGGCCCAAATGGCCAGCGCTAGTCGCAAAAGTGATGGAGCTTTTAAAAGGCCGAAAAATTATCATTTTTAACGCGTTGTTCGAGACTCGGATACTCAAGCAGACATCTATCGCTTATGGTTTAGGCATAGATTGGGTGGACTCATTAGAAGTTAATTGCGCAATGTATTTGGCGGCTAACGCCTATGGCAGTGATAATAGGTACGGCAGTGTATCAATGGCCTACGCGATGAAAAAAGCCAAAGTTGCTGGCTTTGACAGCACTAATGGCACGGTGGCTGACTGTTACGCACTGGTGCGTTTAGCAACGACGATAGCGAGTTCTAGACAAGTAATTAAGCAACGTATTGCCCAATTATCATTGAAAATAGCCGTCTAGTATTGAGTTGTTTTTTTGCAAATAGCAAGGCTTGAAAAGAGTTTGATTCGGCTTCAGTATATATCTCGATCACAAGCAAGACTGTTCACTTTTAAACGGGCAAATTGGATACTCCAAGATGCCAGTTTTGCAGAGCATGAGAGGTTCTTTACTACTCTATTTGTGATGTGTTTTTTCTCTGTGCCGGTTATATAGCCAGCCGTTATTTATCTGCGATTTCAGCTGCCCGTCATTGAATGGCAAGACCTAGTGTAGCTTTTAGACAAAAAGTAACATTAGGCTTAGCCAAAGGCTCGCTCAGCGTTTTTTACTACACTTTGCATCGATAGTATCTAACGCTATTACCTAAAAGGCAGCGGCTATTAGGCACTGGCTGCATCCTTATCGCCCTTAGCTCTTTTATTCATAGATACAGCGATAACAAAGACTTTTTATGGTTGTGCGCCTTTATTAGTGCCTCGCTTAAACAAGATATTAGAGGATTTCGTAGGCGCCAATTTTAATTAAATTGGCCATTAATTTAATCCTCTCCGGTGACTTAAGGACCTCATCGGCAACTATAAAATCTGCTTTTGACAAGCTAATCACAAAATCTTGTTGCTCATACGCTATATTGCAGCACATACCGTTGACAAATAATAACAAACTTTGTTCGCTGTCATTTGAGTATAAACCTTCAGTATTATTCAATTGAAAGGCGACTCTAGTGCCCGGAATTTTACAGATTTCATTGGCTTGCTGCATTGCCTCAACCAGTTCATCAATGCTGTTATCTAAGTAGAGCTCTTGTTGTTGCTCAGCATACTTATGCTCTGTCATATAACAGCCAAACCACTGCTCAATAAGTCCCGGTTTATCAATGTACTGCTGGAGGATTTTCTTTACTTCGGCGATGGCTGCCGGTTTTATTTCTGCACAATGTTGTTGCGGTTCCAGATCTTTATCTTGGAAACGTAATTCAGTGCTCAAATCATGCGCCACAAAATCACTAAAGTTGAGTAACACATCCGAATGAGATGGGGCGCGAAAGCCAACTGAGTAAGTAGTGCAGTCATCACTTAAGGCGGTGCCATTGTGGCCTACCTTAGGGGGAATATACAACATATCACCTGGGTTTAATGTCACCGTCATCTCGGCTTCCCAATCTGCCAATAGCATTAATTCAGTGTTGTCTTGACGTGCTGAATTTTCATCATACAAGCCGCCGAACTGCCATTCTCTGCTGCCAGTGGCCTGGAGTAAAAACACATCGTAATTATCGTAGTGGGGGCCAACACCGCCGCCTTTTGTGGCGTAGGAAATCATTAAATCGTCGATTCGCCACTGGGGAATAAAATCAAAAAGTTGCAGTAACTCGTGCGCTTCAGGGTGCCAGTGGTCAACGGCTTGCACCAATAATGTCCAATGCGATTGAGGTAAATTACTGAAATCATCCTCAGTTAATGGGCCGTGACGCATTGACCATTGTTGACGGGTGTTGTCTTGTATTATTAAGCGAGACTCTACTTCCTCTTCACAGGCTAAGCCGGCGAGTTCATCGGCAGAAATGATCGGCGCAAAATTTTCTATTGCATTGCGAATAACCAGAGGCTTTTTCTGCCAGTATTGGGTTAAAAAAATGTCGAGTGATATGTCACCAAGGGGAAGTGTTCGCATGTAATTAGTTTCGCTTATCAGGTGAGATGGATGGCTCATCAAGGTTGTCTATACGTTTTTCAATGCTAGCGAGTACACCGCGTAACATACCTAGTTCATCTTTTTCGGGTCGTGCGCGGTTGAAAAGGCGTTGAAGTTTTTGCATTGCCCTGCCTTCGTGCTGTGGGATTAAAAAATGTGCTTTCCTTAGTACCTGCTCTAAATGCTGATAGAAATTTAACATCTCTTTTTGCACTGGATAATAGCTATCTTGTGGGCTTGTTGGCTGTTCGCTAGCAAGCCATATCTCATAACAGACTAATTGGATAGCTTGGGATATATTAAGTACTGGATAAGCGGGGTTCGTCGGTATGAAGAGGTGAAAGTTACATAAACTTAGTTCTTCATTTAATAAGCCTTTGCTTTCTCGACCAAATAGAATCGCTATTTTTCCATATTCGGTTTCAGCCGAAATTTTTTCAGCACTTTCTTTAACATTGAGCAAAGGCAAATCGAAAGTTCGATTTCTGGCGCTAGCGCCTATAACCAGCTGACAGTCGTCTATAGCTTCTTGTAAAGTATTTACAATCACAGTGTTGGTTAATACATCTTGAGCACCTGCTGCACGCGAAGTAGCTTCTTCATGAGGGAAGTCTACTGGGTTAACCAAAAAAAGTTGTGACAATCCCATATTCTTCAGCGCCCTCGCAGCGGCGCCGATATTACCTGGATGGAATGTATTAACAAGGACGATTTTAATGTTGTCTAATTGCATAGGGTTACTTAATTGTTTAGTAGCATAAAAGGCGACTATTCTAGCAGCAAATGCTGCGTTACAAATTAAATTTTCTATTATTCAATGATAAACAAAGGCTGCTCGGGACGGACTGAGTGATCTGATAGGGCGCTACTTCATTGTCAATATAAGTTCAGGGATATAAACTCTCGATATTTATTTGGCACAAAGGTAGTGCCAATAGCCATTCCTGAGTGTGATTTAATATATGACTTCACACTGCTGTGCGGTGTAAAAATATAAATGGCTGAAAAGCACTAACCTCAGTGTTTACGGTAGAATTGTTGTTATCAAGACTCCAATTTTCACAACCCGTGGTTAAGCGTGAAACATTCTAGCAGTATTTTCCATCAAGTTTTAAAATTTATCCCCCGCCATACCTTCCCAAAAGTGGTTGATCGCTATAATGGAGATCACCGAACCAGAACACTTTCATGCTGGGACTGATTGATTTACTCTTTGCACAACTTAATAGTCAAACCTCTTTAAGAGGTATTGAGACAACTTACAATAGCCAGAAATCTGAGCTTTATCACTTAGGCGCAATCTGCATTAGCCGTTATTCATTATCCGATGCAAATCGAAACCGACCGACCGATATCTTCGAAGAAACGTTTTATTACTTGCGCGCGAAAGTGCGATCTAAACTGCCAAAAAACGACACCCAAGAGATGATAAGGTTAATCGATTCAACCACGATTGATTTAAATGGGCTAAGTTTCGTTCATCAAAAGCGGGAATAAAGCGACATACATTTTAGGACCCCAATGCTGCTGTACCTGTTTGTTTTTCGTTGACCGATGCAAAAGTAAATGACGCCAAAGAACTGAACAGCTTACCTATGATGCGAAATACTACCTAAGTCGTCGATCTTGCTTACAATAATGACAGTTGGTTTTATTTACTAGATCAACAGGAATTTATATTTGTGAGTAGAATGAAAACCAATACCTGCTATCAAGTCGTAACAACATTGAGACCCAACGGCGAAGGAATTGTCACGGATGAAGTCATAGGTTTAAGTAGTGCAAAAGGAAAAAAGCACTGTCCGATCGAATGACGTCGAGTGACTTTTATTCGAGAGGAAGATCAAAAGCTGCTGGTTTTTATCACGAATGATTTAAAACGATCAGCCGCGGAGATTGCCTCATGCTATAAGTAACGCTGGGAGATAGAACTGTTTTTTAAATGGATAAGACAGAATCTAAACATAAAGCGCTTTACTAGCCAAAAGAGAAACGGCGTCATGATTCAAGTATTAGTAACGATCATCGGTTACTTGTTATTAAAGTTGACGCAATTAACCCATTTAAGTAAGAAAACACTCTATCAAATCTGCTTGATAATGGGTGCTTA
>JAWUWK010000131.1:0-12531 GCA_034111875.1 Gammaproteobacteria bacterium | reverse complement strand
ATAATGACATGCCAAAAGCAGCTTTTGGCATGTCATTATAGCGCACACTATTGTGATTACTACCGACAAAATCTTCTCTAGAAAAACCATTTATCTGGCAAAAAAATCGTTAACGTAAAGTATCATTCCTTTTAAATCAGTGATATAAACAAGTTGTTGATCACTGAAAAATTCAACGTCATTACCTTGGACAGCTTTAGACATTGGATGGATCCCTTAAAAATGCTAGTGCTTTGTCACCAAAAGCGCTTAGCGGGAATTGGGCATTTAATGTAGTATAATAGCAAAGAACTAAGAGTGAAATATTAACATTTTTCGCAAACTCATAAATTAAATATGGTTTTTTTACACATATATTTCAAATCAAGCGTACTGACGACGCAATGCTTTTTTGTTAAGTAGTTGTTCATTTTATGTCGGCTGGTATCGAATCACACATTAAAGGTAATCTATGCAAAATCTATCGACACAGACAGTAGTAGTAATAGGCGGAACTTCAGGTATTGGGCTAGCAGTTGTAAAGGCGGCTTCTGCTTTAGGTGCGAAAGTTTTTGCCGCGGGTCGAAGTGAAGAAAACATTCAAAAGGCTCGAAAAACCTGCGCAGACGACGTTGAATTCAGAATAGCTGATACCCACGATGAAGCCAGTTTGATCGCCTTGTTTAAAGAAGCTGGGGATATCGATCACTTAGTATCAGCCGCAACCGGAGCAGATCGAACAATCGCGCCTTTTACAGAACAAACGGCAGAACAATTTTCCGCGGCCTTCCAAAAATTCTGGGGTTATACCAATGTGGTTCGCTGTGGGGAGTCTTATGTAAAAGTACAAGGTTCAATAACGTTGGTCAGTGGCAGCCCGGCGAGAAAGTATAAACCTGGCATGTCATCCCTTAGCTGCACAGGCGGTGCGGTCGAAGCTTTTATAAGAGCAGTGGCGATTGAAATTGCTCCAAAGCGTATAAACGGTGTATCACCAGGTCTTATTAATACCGCGATGTGGGATAGTTTCGGTGCAGACAAACACCAAAAACTGGCAGACATGACGGCACACATTCCATTGAAGCGTGCAGGTAAAGCCGAGGAAGTGGCAAACGGTATTATTTTCGCGATGACCACTAACTATGCAACAGGTACTATTATTGACGTTGAAGGTGGTGCTCTACTAACTTAGTTTTTATGGTTGAGCAGTCATTCTGCAGGCTGAAATCGACCTATAATGAGTCCACAGCAAAGCAAGCAATAAAATCTACATTTTGCCTGCGAACACCTCAATAGTTAAATCTTCGTAGACAAAGAAAGCCTAATGACGGGTGCTTTTTATTTGAGCTTGCGCTCTCTATAACGCCATTTTTACAGCGAAAGGATGAGTGCGTTAATGTTTGAGGCAGGAACTATTGAATCAGTGGATGTCGAAATAGTTCTTGTTTGTTGACTTTTTAAGTCGTGTTTTCGAATTAAATACAGTAGATAATGACTTTACGCTGAGGCCGCGCCTATAGGTCCAGAATATTCCACACGCAGTAGTTGCAAGCTTATGCGCTAGTGCTCTAAGCATCGGCGCAGCTAGGCTCTGTGTTGGTTAGGTTTTAGCGGCGTGCCCTTATCACTATCAGTAGTTTGTTAGATTAAGGTACATCTCATCATTGTGACCAAAGGTTGTTTATGGATAATGAAGTCTACTTAAACCGTGAATATAGCAAGTATGTTTCGGGTGCTGCGATAGAGTCACCACTTAGACTTTATCAGTGTGATGTCGCCGCTGAATGGGTTGATTACAATGGCCATATGAGTGAATCCTTTTACTTATTTGCCTTCGGCGATGCCTCTGATGCTCTGTTCAGATTTGTCGGCATTGATGAAGCTTACAGAGCCTCGGGTTTTTCGTTCTACACGGTAGAATCTCATATTAATTATTTCCTTGAGGCCTCTGAAGGTGAACCTTTAAGCTTTGCCACTCAGTTATTAGGTTTAGATCAGAAAAGGCTGCATTTCTTCCACAGTATGTATCACACTGAATCGGGCGATCTATTAGCGACTACAGAGCAAATGCTGTTACATGTAGACATGAACCAGGCAAAGGCAGCGCCTATTAAAACGACTGTTTTTGATGCTCTCAGTGATATAGCAAATAGCCATAAAAGCATGGATATGCCAAAGCAAGTTGGCCGTGTCATGGCTGTCAAATATAAGTAATTGAATAGCGTCAAGTGGGGTTTCTAATGGATTTTTCGATTTCTAATGAGCAACAGATGGTGGTTGCTTCAGTTAAAGCATTTGTAGAACAAGAGTTGTATCCACACGAGCAAGAAGTCGAGAGGACCGGTGTCGTTAGTTCTGAAATTCACCAAAAAATTAAACAAGCTGCGCTAGCCAGCGGTTTGTACGCCGCTAATATGCCAGAAAAATTTGGTGGTGCTGGCTTAGATACCGTTACTTTGTGCATGATGGAGCGAGAGTTAGGTCGAGCGAGCTTCGCACTCCAATACATTGTTGCAAGACCCAGTAATATCCTACTCGCCTGCAATGATCAACAGAAATCTAAGTACCTTCTGCCCGCCGTTCGCGGTGAAAAAGTTGAGTGCCTAGCGCTGACAGAACCGGATGCAGGTTCCGATCTGCGCTCTATGAAATGCCGTGCAGAACGCGATGCTGACCACTTTATTATTAATGGATCAAAACATTTTATCAGCCATGCTGATGTATCTGACTTCGTTATCCTTTTTGCAGCGACAGGTGTCGAGGAGACCAGTCGCGGGCCGAAAAAGAAAATCACCAGCTTCCTTGTGGATATGGGTACGCCGGGCTTTAAGGTAGCGCCTGGATATAACAGTGTTTCACATCGCGGATATCATAACTGTATTTTAAATTTCGATAACTGTCGTGTCCATGAATCGCAAATTTTAGGGATCGAGAATCATGGTTTTGATGTGGCCAATGAATGGTTAGGCGGAACGCGTCTATCGGTGGCGGCTATGTGTCTAGGCCGCGCAGAACGCGCCTTAG
The DNA here is from genome assembly GCA_034111875.1 of Gammaproteobacteria bacterium. Taxonomy (GTDB): domain Bacteria; phylum Pseudomonadota; class Gammaproteobacteria; order Pseudomonadales; family Balneatricaceae; genus Rs1. The sequence continues at coordinate 9,528 of JAWUWK010000131.1, read as the reverse complement.
AAATAGCCTCGAACTGGGCAGCACAACGCAAGCAGTTCGGTCAAACCATCGGTAAATTTCAGGGCATTTCCTTCAAGCTTGCTGATATGGCACTTGAGTACAAGGCTGCCGAGTTGTTGACTATGCATGCCGCATGGAAGCTGGACCAAGGTGATATGAGCGATACTGATGCTGCGATGGCCAAGTTAAAGTCGACCGAAATGCTGGCGATGGTCGCCGATGAAGCAATCCAGATATTGGGTGGGATGGGCTTAATGGATGAATTGCCACTGGAACGAATTTGGCGCGACCACCGCGTTGAAAGAATATGGGATGGTACCAGTGAAATTCAACGGCATATTATTTCAAGGGCACTGTTGCGTCCGCTGGAAATATAGGGGTAGGTGATGCGCCGTAGCCAGTTGAGGGTCATTGACAAAAAAAAATTTTCAAGATTGCTTTGTCCCAAGTCTATGGTTGTTTTCGGCGGACGCAGTGCTCAGTATGCTGTCGAAGAATCTAAAAAAATGGGTTTTCAGGGGGATATCTGGATTGTACATCCCACCCGCACAGAAATATCTGGCCTGCCTTGTTACCTTAGCATCGATGACTTACCTGGCATACCTGATGCGGCCTATGTCGCGGTGAATGCAAACAGTGCCATTGAAATAGTCGAACAGCTGAATCGAGCTGGTTGTGGCGGGGCGGTAGTGTATGCCTCTGGGTTTGCAGAATTCAGTGTCGAAGGTGAAATTAAGCAACAGCGTTTGGTTGAGGTAGCGGGGACCATGCCCATCATTGGTCCCAACTGTTATGGGCTGCTCAACTGTATAGATGGCGCTGTTCTATGGCCGGATCAGCACGGTTGTAAAATCCTAGACAAAGGCGTGGCTGTGATCACGCAAAGCGGCAATATCGGTCTTAATATCACCATGCAACGCCGAGGTTTGCCCCTAGCATTTATGTTCACTATGGGTAATCAAGCCAATGTTTCAGTCGCTGATGTGATTGATGCGCTGCTTGATGACCCGAGAATCACTGCGATTGGTTTGCACATTGAAGCCATAGCAGATATTGGCCATTTTGATCTTGTCTGTCGCAGGGCCCTGGATAAAAAGCTGCCGATTGTTGCCGCTAAAAGCGGTAGAACGGATGCCGCGGCTAAGATTGCTATGAGCCATACCCGGTCACTGACGGGGTCTGATAAACTCTTCGATGCATTATTTGAGCGTTTGGGTATCGCCAGAGTAGAGACCTTAGAAGTACTGATTGAAACCCTAAAACTACTCTCGATAGGCGGACCTCTGAACGGTAACAATGTCGCTTCAATGAGTTGTTCTGGTGGCGAGGCAGGGGTCATGGCTGACTTGATCGAGCGTCATGACCTGCAGTTTCCGGTCATTGCACAGCGACAGCAAACGATGCTTCGTTCAACCCTCAATGATTTTGTTACTATTGATAATCCATTGGATTATCATACTTTTATCTGGGGTGATTTGGCGGCGAAAACCGCAACCTTTAGCGCTATGATGAGCGGTGGATATGACGCTACCATGTTGCTACTGGACTGGCCAAGTTTTGAGGGTGCTGATTACACAAGTTGGGATACCGCAATGCATGCGTTGATCGGCGCGCAGCATAAAACTGGCCATCGAGCTATTATACTGGCTTCTCTATCTGAATGCCTTCCCCTTCATGCTGTTGAATTATGTGCTGCAGCAGGCGTAGCACCCATGGTCGGGTTAGATAGTTGCCTCGCCGCTTTAGCGGCGGCCTATCAGATAGGTCGCAAGCAACGACAGCCGGCGCCGGTTGCTTTGTTAATCTCAGAGCCGAGTCAGAAAAAGGCTAGAAATTTAGATGAGTTTGACAGCAAGCAAGCATTAGCAAAGTTTGGTTTGCAGATTCCCGCTAGTTTCGTCGTCACTAATAGTGAGCAAGCGGTAGCCAAAGCTAATTTACTCGGCTATCCGGTGGTGGCGAAAGTGCTGGATGCCAATCTCGTACATAAAACTGATCGAGGTGGCGTAAAACTCAATTTAGTCTGTGATAGTGATGTTGCAGCAGCTGTATTGAGTTTGTCATCTATCAGTGATCAGTTCCTCGTTGAGAAAATGCTGGTCGATGTTGTTGCTGAGCTCATTATTGGTGTTTTCTCAGATCAACAGTTTGGTGTTTCGCTGGTGATCGGCTCAGGTGGTGTTGCCGTTGAATTGCTCAAGGACACTAAAACCTTGTTGTTACCAACCACTGAGTCAATCGTTCGCTCGGCCATATTAGGTTTAAAGTTAGCGCCATTATTAACCGGTTATAGGGGGCGTCCCGCTGGCGATATTGACGCTTGCGTCGAGGCGGTGATGGCAGTGGCTAACTATGCGTGTAATACTAAAGATCAGCTTATAGAGTTAGATATCAATCCATTATTGGTCGCACCTGCAGGGCAAGGTGCAGTGGCGGCTGATGCCTATGTGTATACAGCGGCTTAAGTCGATAATTACAAGAGAATAAATTGTGAAAGATTCTTTAATACTGGCTCGTCACGGGCCCATTTTACAGATTACCTTGGATCGTCCTAAGGCGAATGCCATTGATGCCAAAACCAGTGTTGAGATGGGTGAAGCATTCATCATGTTTCGCGATGACCCCACACTGCGCGTTGCTATCATTAATGGAGCAGGTGAGCGCTTCTTCTCCGCTGGCTGGGACTTGAAAGCCGCAGCTGAAGGGGAAGCGGTGGATGCGGACTTCGGGCCCGGAGGCTTTGCAGGTTTAACCGAATTATTTAATCTAAACAAACCCGTTATAGCCGCCGTTAATGGCTATGCTGCAGGTGGTGGTTTTGAGCTGGCACTTGCGGCAGATATGATCGTTTGTGCTGAGCACGCGCTGTTCTCTCTGCCAGAAGCGTCACTGGGGATAGTGCCTGACAGTGGCGGGATCCTGCGACTTCCGAAGATATTACCCCCGGCAATCGTTAATGAACTACTGATGACAGGCCGCGCATTAACGGCTGTAGAAGCACTGCGCTGGGGAGTGGTCAATCAAGTCGTTGCCTCTGATCAGTTGATCGCTACCGCTATTGGGTTGGCTGAGCAAATTGTCGCCAGTGCACCGCTGTCTTTAGCCGCCATCAAAGAAATTTGTCGTGAGACGTCAAATATGACAATAGCCCAAGGCTATCGTTATATTCGCAGTGGTGTACTAGAAAATTACCCGTCTGTGTTGCATTCTGAGGATGCCCTTGAAGGGCCTGTTGCCTTCGCACAGAAAAGAGATCCTTTTTGGCAAGGTAAGTAACCGTTAATGGCTACTTCAACGGCCACTGAGAGCATAGGCTTCTTACTGCTGCCTCGATTTTCGATGTTATCACTGTTCTGTACATTGGAGCCACTTCGGGTTGCCAACCGCTTTGGTGGCGAGTTATTTCGTTGGCATTTTATTTCTACGGATGGCAAAGATGTTGTCTCCAGTATTGGAATTCCAGTGTCTGTGGAACAGAGTATAGATGACGTTGATCATTACCCAATAGTGTTTGTCTGTGCTAGTTATGAACCTGAAATCGCCGTCGATAAGCGACTATTGAGTTGGCTGAAAAGAGTGGATCGCCGCGGGGCCGTGCTCGGTGGTCTGGAAACTGGGAGCTATGCGCTAGCCAGAGCTGGTCTGTTAGACGGCCATAAGGTGGCGATGCACTGGGAGTCACAACCTGGCTTTGAAGAGAGTTTTCCTCAGTTACTAACTACCGCTGCACGCTATCAAATTGATGCGCGACGGATGACTTGCGCCGGTGGGATTTCGGCGATGGATATGATGTTGCAATTTATTGGTGCGCGTCATGGTAATGCACTAGCGACTCAGGTTTGCGAAACGTTCATGCATGATGGTGTCAATCAATCACATCAATTGCAGCGGATGCAAACTGCTGAGCGCTTTGATATTCGTCATGAACAGGTGTGGAAAATCATTGAACTCATGGAGCAAAATATTGAGGAGCCTTTGAGTGCCTCACAATTAGCTGATTTAAATGGGTTGCCATTGCGACAATTAGAGCGATTGTTTAAAAAGCACTGCCATGATACGCCGACACGTTTTTATTTACGCCTTCGCTTAGAACGCGCCAGGCAATTACTTAAGCACACTCGCATGAGCGTCGTTGAGGTAGCTGTCGCTTGTGGTTTTCACTCGCCTGAATATTTTTCACGGCGTTATCGTGCAGTGTTTGACTGCTCCCCCAGAGAAGACCGTAAAATACAAGCTGAATTGGAGCGTATGTCTTTAGGAACCTGTCGAACTCAGCGTTAGTTTACTGTGAAAAAGCAGAAAATTTATGACAGAGCCTAAGATTTTTAAATGCCATTTTAGCGTTTTTCTGTCATTTTTTCGTTGGATAATACAAGCCTGATTTCTGGCGATCAAGCTTGCTAGTGAATATCCTACGGGTTATTTGGTTAACACTTTTGCAACGGCTTGTTGCCAGCGCTGTTGGTGTTGATCTCGTTGTTGAGGAGTCCAACTAGGTTCGAATTCACAGTGACAGTTCCAGCGTTGCGTAATGTCATCTAGTGACTGAAAAATACCGGCCTGTAAACCGGCTAAATACGCGGCGCCTAAGGCAGTCGTTTCAACTAGTGTGGGTCTCTGTACTTTAACATTGGTGAGATCACTTAGAAATTGTAGCATCCAGTTATTATTCGCCATGCCGCCATCTACCCGCAAATTATCTAGTTGTATCTGCTCATCTTCAATCGCTGCAATTAAGTCTTTAGTTTGATAACAAACAGCCTTAAGAGCAGCCGCTACTATATCGGCTATCCCAGTATCGCGGGTTAAGCCCAGAATGGCACCACGGGCATTGGGATCCCAATGCGGTGCGCCTAAACCTGTAAATGCAGGTACCATGACAACTTGAGAATCACTGTTGGCTAGTTGGGCGATAGCTTCGACGTGCTTGGCATCGTCAATAATTTTCATACCATCGCGCAGCCATTGTATGGCCGCGCCTGCGATAAAAATACTGCCTTCTAACGCGTAAGTGACTCTGCCATTGAGCCGATAACCGACGGTGGTCAACAACCTGTGTTGAGATTTAATGGCTTTATCGCCGGTATTCATAATCAGAAAACAGCCGGTGCCATACGTGCTTTTAGCCATGCCTTGGCTAAAGCAAGCTTGACCAAACAGCGCCGCTTGCTGATCTCCGGCAATGCCTCCAATAGGGATACTGGCGCCCAGTATATTCTTTTTGGTGACGCCGAAATTAGCAGAGCAATCGAGCACTTGTGGCAGCATCGTGATTGGAATGTTGAAAAGTGCAAGTAACTCAGTATCCCATTGCTGGGAGTGGATATTAAAGAGCATAGTGCGCGAGGCATTAGTGGCATCTGTAAAATAGCTAGCGCGATCGGTCAAGTGCCAAAGTAAGTAGCAATCTACCGTGCCGAATAAAAGCTCTTCCGCATCGGCCTTTGCCCTAGCGCCGGGAATGTTATCTAATATCCAAACAATTTTGCTTGCAGAAAAATAAGCATCAACTAACAAGCCAGTTTTATCGGCGATCATCGCGCTCTTCCCCTGGCTGATTAAGGATGAACAGTATTCGTGAGTGCGCCGATCTTGCCATACAATAGCATTGTAAATAGGCTCGCCACTGGCCTTATCCCAGACTATGGTGGTTTCTCTTTGATTGGTGATACCTATAGAGCTAATTTGCGAGGCACTTAAATCTGCCTCCTTAAGTGCTAGCTTGCAGCTAGACAGTACGGTCTCTAATATGTCGCAGGGGCGATGTTCAACCCAGCCATCGTTGGGAAATATTTGCTCGAACTCTTGCTGTGCCTGAGCGATAAGCTCAGCGTTGTTATCAAAAATGATCGCTCTAGAGCTAGTCGTACCTTGATCAATTGAGAGGATATATGATTTCATTATTCGCATGCCTTGCTATTAATGTGACAGAGCAATAATCTATACTTGTCTTTTTAGTATAAATAACTCAGTGTGCCTATTTTAGCCAATATCTGGATGATAACTATTTCATGACGAGCCAGCAGAGACAAAGTAAAATCTTAACCTTGATCAATGATAAAGGCTTTATCAGTATCGATGAGCTAGTTGAGCTATTTGCTGTAACACCACAAACTATCAGACGCGATTTAAATCAAATGGCTGATGCCAGCAAAATTCGTCGTCACCATGGCGGTGCTGAAAGAGAATCTAGCACAGAGAATGAAGATTATCAAAGCCGTAAAATCAATCATTTAGATGCTAAGAATAAGATGGCAGCAAAAGTGGCGAGTCTAGTGCCTAATGGTGCGTCACTGTTTATTAACATAGGCACATCAACAGAGAGAGTGGCACGAGCGCTCTTGCAACATAAAGGTTTGCGGATAGTCACCAATAATATTCATGTCGCCTCTATACTTTCTGTCAATGAAGATTTTCAAGTTATTATTGCCGCTGGCGAGGTCCGTCACAGTGATGGTGGTATTGTAGGCGAAGCCACCTGTGATTTTATTAGTCAGTTTAATATGGATATTGGTATTATCGGTATCAGCGGTATAGGCTCGGATGGTTCGTTGTTGGATTTTGATTTTAGAGAGGTCAAAGTAGCACAAGCTATTATTGCCAATTCTAGTAAAGTGATTTTAACAGCAGATCACTCAAAATTCGGTCGAAGCGCCATGGTAAAACAAGCTAATATAGATCAAATTGATGTGTTAGTGACAGATAAAGCAGTACCAGACAAGGTACAAAAAATACTTACAACACAGCAAATAGAAGTTATTATTTGCGAATAATTACGCTTGTTGTAAAAGTCCAAGAGAGATTCAGCAATCTAATCATCGCAGCAAATTATTGGCGTTGGAGTCAATGATTCTGAGTCTTGTGCAACTTAGTCATAAATTTGTTTTTTAGTTGGAGTTAATAGTGATAAATCAAGCGAATTCACCCGCAAATGAAAAAGATCTAGATATTTTATTTGCCCGACAATCTATCTACAGTAAAAACAGAGATGTTCAATACTATGAATTATTGTTTCGCAGTGCCGACAATACTTTCGATCCTAATATTTCTGACCAGCAGGCAACATTTGAAGTTATTCTCAACAACTATGCTAATGTCACTAAAGATGGGGACCAGTATACAGTGCCTTGTTTTATCAAAGTAACGGATGAAATCATACTCAATGATAGATTACCTGAACTGCCTAAAGGCCGCTTTGTTCTATCGCTTCTGGGCCGTTCAAAAATAACCCCTGAGTTAGTTGAGAAACTTAAAGAATTAGGGAGACAAGGGGTTAGGCTAGCGCTGTCAGATTACGATCCGCGCGAGCGACGTTTTGATGTGTTGTTGAATATTGTGCATATTATTAAACTCGATATTCGATCGCTAGGCATGGAGTGCTTACCGGGCTATATCGCTAAGTTAAAGCCATTCCACTTAGAGTTGTTGGCGGATAAGGTTGAAACCAAAGAACAATATAAACAATGTGCAGCGATGGGCTTTTCTTTGTATCAAGGGTTCTTTTTAAGTGAGCCTGCGACCATAAAAGGTAAAAAAATAGCGCCTAATAAAATGGTCTTATTGCAATTGTTAGCCGAGATAGATAAACCTAATGCCGATGCGCAAAGTGTTGAGGAGCTGGCATTAAAAGACCCGAATATGACCTTTAAAATTCTTACAGTGGTCAACTCTGTAGCTTTTAATACTCCAAAAGAAATCGTTTCTTTATCCCATGCAATTAGTCTTTTAGGGATGACTCAAATTAAGCGCTGGGTGGTTGTTTTTATGGCCGTGGGAGAGGGTAGCACTTCTTCTTCTTCATCTGATTTGATTAATAGCATGCTAGTGCGCGCGCGCATGTGTGAGCTGCTCTCTGAGATGTCTGGTCAGCACGATCCTATCAGTCATTTCATGGTGGGATTAATTTCTCAACTAGATACATTACTGAATATTGAAATGGTTGATCTTTTGGATCAAATGCCGTTAACTGATCAAATAACCGCTGCCATTATCAACCATGAAGGAGCAATGGGAGATATTCTGTGTGATGTTAAATATTACCAACAGGGCGACTTTGAAGCAGTAAAAGGCAACATGTCGGCTACTCTCTATCAAGTGGCTTATCGACACAGTCTTAAATGGGCTGATCAAGTGCTGAAGGCGATTTAGTTTTTCAGGGCGGGTTTCGGGCGAAAATTGGGCATAACTCAAAGTAATCTGCTCTAGGTTTATTTAGAAAGGGTTATCTAAACTTCAAACTACCAGCCCTTGTCTGTTAAGCGGGCTTTATGGTATTGATGAGCTTGACAAATTTTATTTCAAATAAACTCGCTTTATCTTTAAACAAGCGTATAAAAAGCTGTAGTATTGAACAGTTCGTACAGATTTTCTGTTAAAAGAAGTCATTAAGCTAAATATTATGTTGTTTTACTAGGGTGGTTGTTTGAGTTCAAAATCAACAAGAGGAAATTTTAGGACTAAATTAACCGAGTTTGTATCCTCGTTTTTATTCTGCACTTGGCTTACTATTGTGGCATTTGTAGTGGTTCTCTCTGAGTTTCTATGGATACCCAATAGCCTAGAAAAAATACTTAATCAACAGATGCAGCAGTTTCAATATATTCTCCAAGTCTCAAGTCGTTTGGCGACAGCACAACGCTCTGATCATGAACGGCAGCTTTTGCTAAAACAACTCAATCTCGATGCAAAGTCTCAAGATTGGCAGAAAATTGTTTACGCTAATGAAATAGAATTACGCCAACAAGCCGAGAAAAATACTGGCTCGCATTTCCTTTTGCAACCCCTGCCTGATTCCAAATACGCTTATGGATTATGGTTTAAACCTAGTGATGTCCTAAACCCAATCCTCTCCACCTATCGTTTGTTTGAATTGATTATGATCGTTATGTTTACGATCATTATTATTATAGGATATCGACGATCAGCTTTATTGTCTTCTCTGAAAAAACTAAATTCAGCTGCGCAATTATTGGCCAAGGGCGAGTTTAATACCCCCGTTCCTCAGCTTCAGTCCCATTCAGTGCTTTATAATTTCAGTAATACTTTTGAATCTAGCCGTAAGGCCTTATCCGCAATGCGCCTCGAGTTGATCGCACAAGTTGAGGCAAAGGACTTAAGTGAGCAGCGTCTTCATGACTCTCACAACGTTGCTAACTTAGGTAGCTGGGAATGGCAAGTGGCCTCTGATAAAGTCTGGTTTTCACACAGCTTGGAAAAAATATTGGCGATAGAAGATGACTGCCAAGGTGCTAGTATTAACCAGCTATTCAAGCAAGTTCACTCTGCCGATAAGAAAACTCTACATCGGCAAATAGAAGCCGAATTAGCAGTGGATAGTATAGTATCGACGGATTTTCGTATCTCTCACGACGGAATAGTCAGACATGTGCATCTTATTGCTAAAGTACAGCGCCAAACAGATGATTCAATTCGTTTGATTGGTACTTGTCAGGATATTTCGAAGCGCAAGGAGGTTGAAGCCTTATTGCAGAAACTGTCAAGCGCCATTACTGCTGGTGGCTCAGGTGT
>JAWUWK010000130.1:0-10354 GCA_034111875.1 Gammaproteobacteria bacterium | reverse complement strand
GTAATTTTGTTCAACGACCAAAGCAACCGCTTCTTGTTTAAATTCTGTTGGATAATGCTTGTTCTTACGTTTAGTCATATTCACCTCAATATTAGGATTATAATCCTTTATTAAAGTGTCCTATTAATTCAACCACAACAGTCAGTACCGATAACTTTTAGATGAAATTTATTCAATGTTTCACTAGTGTCCGGTTAAGAGCTCAAGGGCTTCTAGGCTATTGATTGTTGGTTGCAGATCGTTTAAAAAGTTTAGTTTTACATCACTACAAAAAATAATATCAATGAATTACATTGAAAATTAAAGCTCGAATAGTTAAACCGGACACTAGTGTCAATGTTTAACGATTTTGCATAAGAAGTGAACAAACTGCTGTACCGCTAGCGCGGCACAAAAACGAGACTATTGTCTTGACGGTAAAGCGGCGTCCATATGTGTTCTATTATTGATCAGGTTGAGAACGATCTGCGCATGACAAAAGTACAACAAAAAATATCCGGTTTCTTTCGATCAATGGAAGGAGCGAAAATTTTTTGTCGAGTTCGAAGTTAACTCTCTACTTGTCGTAAGTAAGGTGTGTCCGCGACGGAGGCTTTGTCGTTGCTTTTTCAGGATAAAAAACCTGAATTCATGAACAAAACTTAGATAAAGTACTGAATATTAAATGAATATTTACATTTAAACTTGAAATCCAAAGCCTGGAATGATCCGAAGGTAGATGCGCACCACGCCATTATTCCAACCACTAAAAACTCATCTAATAGCGGTCCCAGCAAAGATTAAACTTGAATCTACGAACAGATCGCAAGACATTACTTGTATCAGTTTTATGCCGCATTTAGTTATGACGAACGCCCACTCGAAATAGAGCTATGCGGTGGCTTGTTCAAATCTAAATCGACAACAACCAGCGCACTCGGTTGGAAGGTCATTCAAATAAAATCTAAAAATACTCAAAATGACACACAGCAGCGCTTGCCACACATAGCTTTAAGGGGTGTTGTCAGCTGTATATAAGCGAGTATCAGTGATAAATTAACCAGCTCCCAGCGTATTTCAATGATGCCACTTTATTAGCCGCTATGACGGCAATTAATAGACCTATTAACCAGAGTGAACGCGGCGGCATTCATCGGATTAAAAGGGTAGGGCAAAGCCAATTTCGCTAACAAGCAGATGAGAAGACCTACAAACGCAAGCCAAAGACGAAATATTAAGTACTGTTTAGTGGTGTTTTATAAAACGGCTAATTGCAGATATGCTCTCTGAAATAAGTACTAAAATGCTTACTTGGTGTCAAAAAAACCTTTAATGTGACTGGTTTATTCTCAGTCATTACTCAACAAACTTTGCATTAGGGGGTGATGTTCGTCTGTTAGGCCCTCGATCACGTTAAAGTGATGTTTATTTGCTTCTTCAACGGTGTCAGTGACCATAGAAAAGCTTTTCCAAATATCGGCTTGGAGTTTATTTAAACGCAAAAATTCAGGGCGCTCATCGCTTCCTACCCAACAAGTGAGTGGAGCGAGATGCTTTGGGATTTTTAATACAGGGCTAAGCGCTGCGGCTTGATATTGATCTAACTGCAGTTCTTTATTCATAGTGGTGTTCAACAGGGGCCGCAAATCATGTAACCCTGAGATAGAGACTGTTTTGCGAATCCGCTTGAGCAGGTTTTTATCGAGAGGGCTGTCTTCACAGATCATGCTGGTGACCAGATGGCCTCCAGCAGAGTGACCTGTGAGGCGAATTTCACCTGCGACTTTTGTAGCTGCTAGGCTAATGGCTGCGCCAATTTCTTGAACGATATCCGCAATACTCGCCTCGGGACATAAAGTATAAGAGGGCATCGCCACGGCGTAACCGGCATCCAGACCACCTTTGGCAAGATGCGACCAGTAACTCTTATCAAACCTTAACCAATAGCCACCATGGACAATAACAATTAGGCCTATCGGTGCGGTTTGAGGCAAAAAAAGATCGAGTTGATTACGCACTTTTGAGCCATAGGCCATAGTAAGTTCTGCGCGCCCTTGAGTCATCAAGTAATCACGGAAGTCCTGTGCAGCCTCTTGCCACTGCTGAATATAACCTTGGCCATTGGTTATATGGTTAGCGTTGGCGTAGGCGTCGTCCCAATCAGTGATGGGGTAGTGATTCGTAATAGTCATTAGCTAAATGCCTGTATGCCGGTTTGAGCGCGGCCTAATATGAGTGCATGAATATCGTGAGTCCCCTCATAAGTATTGACGGCTTCTAAATTCATCACATGGCGAATAACCCCGTATTCATCGCTCACTCCGTTGCCGCCGTGCATATCGCGTGCGAGGCGAGCGATGTCTAAAGACTTGCCACAGTTATTGCGTTTGAGCATCGAAATGAGTTCTGCACTGACCTGCCCTGTGTCCATTAAGCGGCCCATTTGCAGTGCGCCTTGTAAACCTAAACTGATCTCGGTTTGCATGTCAGCCAGCTTTTTTTGAATCAGCTGATTAGCTGCCAGTGGTCTACCAAATTGTTTACGCTCTAAGGTGTAATTGCGCGCTTTATGCCAACAATCCTCAGCGGCACCTAAGGCTCCCCAAGCAATGCCAAAACGGGCTTTATTTAAACAGCCAAAAGGTCCCGCTAAACCGCTCGCATAAGGCAGTAAGTTTTCATCTGGAACAAATACTTCATCCATCATAATCATGCCTGTGATGGAGCTGCGAAGAGAGAATTTTCCTTCAATTTTAGGGGCGAATAAGCCCTGCATATATTTTTCTAAGACGAAACCTTTAATTTTGTGATCATGGGCATCTGATTTTGCCCAGACAATAAACACATCGGCAATGGGTGAATTAGTTATCCAGTTTTTCGACCCACTAATTAAATAACCACCATCAACTTTTTTAGCTTTAGTGAGCATGCCAGAGGGGTCAGAACCGTGATCTGGTTCTGTTAATCCAAAGCAGCCGATAAATTCACCACTGGCCAGCTTAGGCAGGTACTTTTGACGTTGTTTTTGCGTGCCATAAGCAAAAATAGGGTGCATTACTAGTGATGACTGCACACTCATCGCCGAGCGATAACCTGAATCAACGCGTTCAACTTCGCGTGCCACTAATCCATAAGATACATAAGACAAGCCAGCGCAACCATACTCTTCAGGTAAGGTAAGGCCTAACATTCCCAATTCACCTAACTCAGTCATTATCTCTGGATGGAATATTTCATTGCGGTTTGCTTCAGTCACTCTAGAGGCGAGCTTATCTTGGCAATATGCATTGGCTGCATCTCGCACCATACGTTCTTCATCGGTTAACTGCGCTTCCAGTAAAAAAATATCATCCCATTGTACCTTGGCAGGTTTGGTTCTGGCTTGTTCAGGGGTCATGTGTTTCTCCTAGTACTTTTTAAAGTCAGTGCCTGTATTCATGTTTTGAAATCGTTAAAGCGCTGTTATATGGGAAAAATATCCATAAAGGTTAAAATCCTAGCTCTGAATTAGCTGTGTTTCAAATCAAGTTGCACTCAATTGATGGATTTTTAAAGGCTGGATAATCCTAACTTTGGCAGTCGAATCACGAAAGTCTGCACAAACTTTTCATGCACCTAGAAAACTAGAAAAATGTCTCATCAGCAATATGGTCACCACGAAATTTTATAATTTCCTTAGCACAGTAATATCTTGCATAGCTCTTTCGTGCCTAACTGTTGAATCTAGAATAAAAATTAATTCCGTTAGCAACAGACAGACTATCCTGACATAAGCTAAAAACGAATTCTATGGCTTCGATAAATAAATTTTATATTTAAAGCTTTAAGCTTGAAATATATTTTAAAGCGAGGCAGTATATTCCTAATGATTTTTCACAACAGCGTATGATAAACCCGTTATAGCCTAAATAGGCCAGCGAAAAACTCTTTTTAATAGCGCTATTAAGTGCATTGTGGTCACTTGCAACAGGAGACGGCATGAAAATAGCCTGCTTAGGTGGCTGCCCCGCCGGATTATATTTGGTCATTAGTATGAAGTTGCGTGATGCCTCCCATAAAATCAGTGTTATTGAAAGGAACAAAGTCGATGACACCCTCCGTGGGGCGTTGCTGTTTTCTGATGAAGCCTTAGATATCTTGGCCCTCAACGATCCAGTTAGTGCCCGTGCTAGTCGTCAACATTTTGCCTGTTGGGATGATATGGCAGTGATTCGCGATGACGAAAAAATCGTCTCTTCAGGTCATGGTTTTTGTAGTATCAGACGTAAACAACTATTAATTCTATTACAGCGCAAAACGCGCGAGTTAGGGGTTAATTTGTGCTTTGAAACCCCCGTCGAAGATATCGATCAATACCAAACTGAATATGATTTGGTGATCGCTTTTGATGACTTGCGCTCGCCAACGCGAATTAATTACCAAGCGCATTTTAAGCCGGACATCGATGTGCGTGATTGTAAGTTTATTTGGTATGCTACCTGGCAAAAATTTAATCACGCTTCACGTTTATTTTTGGACCTACAGATCAAGGTTGGCCATGGGCACATGCCTATCAATTTGATAATCAGCACGCGACTTTTATCATAGAATGCACTAGCGAGACTCATCTCAACTATGGCTTTGATAATATGAGCCAAGACGAATCTATGACGCTGTGTGAAAAAATCTTTGCGAAACATTTACAAGGTCAAAGATTACTCAGTAATGCTATACATATTTTCGGCTCAGCGTGGACTAATTCCCCTCGTGTGCTCTGTGAAAAATGGTCCCACGATAACGTTGTGTTGATGGGTTATGTCCTCGCAACCGCAAATTATTCTATTGGTTCAGGTACCAAATTGGCGATGGGAACTGCCGTGGCTTTAGCCGATTATCTGCACACTGCGCCAACGATGGCCTCAGCCTTTGAAAAATACGAAGACGCACGGCGTTTAGAAGAACTGAAACTGCAGTTTTCAGCGCGTAATTCTCTTAAGTGGTTTGAGGATTTAGAACGTTATTTAGCACTGGATATGGTGCAGTGCAATTATTCTCTGATGACTCGATCGCAGCGTATTAGCCATGAAAACTTACGCTGCGCGACATTGCGTGTCGGCAACATACAGAGCAGTGGTTTAGCTTTAAAGACGGCTATGCTCAAGCATGCTCTTGAAGTACGGGCGCCTATGTTTATTCCCTATAAATTGCGCGGCATGTACTTAGAAAATCGCGCTGTGGTATTGTCTATGGCGCAGTATAAAGCAGAAAATGGCTGCCTTACTGATAGGCATTTGGCGCACTATGGCTCACTGGCTAAAGGAGGGGCCAAATTAGTTTTTGTAGAGATGACTTGCGTCAGTGCCACTTGCAGAATAACCCCTGACTGTCCTGGGCTTTACACTGCAGAGCAAGGGGTTGTATGGCGCAGAATTACCGAGTTGTGTACCGTGAATCGACGGCTAAAATCGGCGCGAAAATCGGTCATGCAGGACCAAAAGGTTCTACTCAATTGGGTTGGAAGACGATGAACACCCCGTTTAAATCAGCAGTCGACTTAATCTAATTGGCCGTTACTCGCCGACTCAGCGGTTCCCTAGTCAGCGCAAAATTAAGTGCCTGCGCCAATGACCGAACAAGGCATGCAAATGGTGAGCGGGTATTTGTAGAAAGTGCAAAAATGGCAGTTTTGGCAGGTTTTGATATGTTAGAAATACAATGTGCCATGGCTATTTACTGTCGTCATTCGTCATTAATCAGTCCACTGACCAATAAATGTACCGATGGCTGTGGGGGGTGATTTTCGCAACGCATTTGGCAGAGCCCTACTGGAGACTCCATACCGGAATAGCCCTTGGCGATAGGCAATTGGCGTGGCCGAAGCTTTATTTCGCCGCACGGGATAAAATGTCGAGGCTGGCACAGGGCGGTGAAACCATGTTAAAAGTTTGAATCGACAAGTTAATGTGATTAATCAGTGAAAACCAAAAGGTGATGTATCAAATGAGTTCACTAAAAAATAAGCATATTGTTATTACCTTTGGTGGTATGGGTGTCGGTCGCGCCAGTGCTTTTTCCCATGCAGAGACTAAAGTCACTATTACCGGGCGCACTGATGAGTATCTAAAAGCGGTGGCTAAAATATTGCCTAATATCTTTGCGATAGCGGCAGATGTCACTAATCGCGAAAGCCTCGAGAAAATGTTAGCTCAAGCGCGAATTCAACATGGCGCCATCGCCTTAGCGGTTGAAAGGGTGGCCTTTAACAATATGAGTCAGCGGCAATGGCAGCAGTCTCTGGATGTAAATCTTATCGTTGTGTTTAACTTGTTTCGGGCCATCTACGCAGAAATGCAAACTTTGGGCTGGGATAGATTAATTGCTATAGCTTCTACTGCGAGTCTTAAAGGTTATGGATATGTCGCTAATGACTGTGCGGCTAAACATGTCGTTGTCGGCTTAGTAAGATCACTGGCTTTAGAAGCCGCAAAAATCCAAGTGACGGTCAATGCGCTCTGTCCAAGTTTTATAGAAACGTCGATGCTAGAGAGATCAATCCAAAAAATTATGCAAAAAACGCCAATCAATAAAGCGCAAGCCAGAGCGGTTTTAGTTAAAGATAATCCTATCGGACGATTTGTCCAGCCTTGTGAATTGGCGGACAGTGCCGTATTTTTAGCCTTCAATATGGTGGATTCTATCAAGGGTCAAGCGATTGCAACTAATGGAGGTGAAGCGTGAGCGATCAGTTTGATACCAGTATAGAAAAACTAAAGTTAAGGGTGTGGTTGCGGCTGTTAAAAGTGACGCGCACGATCGAAGTTGAATTACGCCAGCGATTGCGCCGTGATTTCGGTTCGACACTGCCTAGATTTGATGTATTGTCGGCTTTAGATCGTGAGCCTCAAGGGTTAAAAATGAGCCAGCTGTCATCGGTCCTTAAAGTGTCCAATGGAAACGTCACTGGCATTATTGACAGGCAAGTCAACGATGGCTTAGTTATACGTGTCCCTGTAGGTGGTGATAAACGAGCGATGATAGTTAAATTAACCGATACCGGCAAGATACACTTTAAACTCATGGCGCTGTCACACTCTAGATGGCTAAATGAATTAATGACAGATATTGACCCAGGGGATGCATCGTTGCTCCTTGAGTTGTTAGGTCATATAGACTGTCATAAAGGGGACTGACATGCAGCAGCACTAAGCCATGGATATAAGCCCGTATAAAGCGCAAGATTACAACTGGCAAGTTGAAGATAAGATTGCCAGTTTGTCATTCAAACGTCCCGATAGGAAGAATCCGCACACGTTTGAAAGCTATGCAGAAATGCGTGATCTATTTCACGAATTAGTCAACTGCGACACGATAAATGTTGTCGTAATACGCGCCAATGGTGATAATTTCTGCTCGGGGGGTTATGCCTATGACATGATCGGCGCAACTAAAATGTTGCACATGTCATATCTAACCATTTAGATGATCGCAAGGCTAACTTTACGGGTAAACCTTTCGTTGGCTATCAAGCCAAAATAGTCGCTGAGGATACGTCTGATTTGCCAATTAATACCCTGGGAAAACGGGTTGTAAAAGGCCTTAAAGGCTGGCGCTATTTGGCCGATAATCGCCAACAGAGCTATGTTAAAGACGGTTGGAATGTTACCGGTGATGCCTTTATGAAAATCAGCAAGGTTTTTTTCACTTCGCGGCCAGAGTCGACGATATGGTTATTGCCTCAGGTTACAATATCGCTGGACCCGAAGTTGAAGCTTGCTTATTACTCTATGAAAACGTCCACGAATATGCGGTAATCGCTATGGATGATGAACAACGAGGTCAAATTTTCTGTGCCTATGTGGTGTTAAAAGAGCCTCTGAATACCAGTGGAGTGATGGTCGAAACTCTACAAAATCACCTAAAATCGACCATCAGGCCCTACAAATATTCTCTTTCAGTGCATTTTATAGAGGCTTTACCTAAAACGGCGACTGGAAAACTTAAGCGTTTCGCCTTAAAAAACTTGTGATTGAGCATAAATAAACACCTAATATTATCAAAACAACCTAACTAAAAGAGAATAAAGTGACAATGTTAAAAAAATTTTTTGATAAAACTAAGTTAGCCTTTGACCTACCTGCAGGGGTTATTTACTTAGATGGTAATTCCCTAGGGCCTATGACTCATAGCTCTAGGGCGAGATTAGTCGATGAAATGGACGTGCAGTGGTCGAAAAAACTGATTCGTGGATGGAACGAGGCGGGTTGGTACCATTTACCACAGCAAGTAGGCGATAAAATAGCCGCGTTAATTGGTGCCCCAAAGGGCACAGTCACCACCGCTGATAACACTAGTATCAATTTATTTAAAGTATTAAGTGCCGCCTTAAGTTTAAACCCAGAGCGCAGAGTTATACTTTCTGATAGCGGAAACTTTCCGACAGACCTCTATGTGGCTCAGGGCCTGATTGCAGCGCTAAATACGCACACTAATATTGCCTATGAGTTAAAGGTGGCTACCCCAGAAACAGTATTAGATGCAATAGATTCAAGTGTTGCGGTGGTTATGGTGACTCAAGTTGATTACTGCACTGGTCGCTTGCACGAAATGCAAAAAATATCAGAAAAAGCCCAGCTACACGGGGCCAAAACGATTTTAGATCTCAGTCATAGTGCGGGTGCAATCGATGTTCAGATAGGTACTTTAGGGGTTGATTTTGCCGTTGGCTGTGGCTACAAATATTTTAATGGTGGCCCAGGCGCGCCGGCATTTTTGTACGTAAATCAGCAGCACTTAGAAGCCTTTGAACCTATATTATCCGGTTGGATGGGACATGCTAACCCGTTTGCTTTTGAGTCTAAATATACACCGATGCAAGGGGTTGGTAAAATGCGTGTCGGCACGCCCTCAGTATTAGGGTTAGCCAGCTTAGATGCGGCATTAGAGGTATGGCAAGGCGTCAAACTGTCACAGGTAAGAGCACGTTCCATTGAGTTGTCGGAATTATTTATTGTACAAGTTTGCGCCCGCTGCCCAGCGCTAATTTTAGTTTCACCTCGCAACCCAGAGCAGCGTGGATCGCAAGTTTCTTTTGCCTTCAAAGAAGGCTACGCCGTCGTCCAAGCTTTGATAGCACAAGGGCTGATAGGAGATTTTAGAATGCCAAACATCGTCCGCTTTGGAATAACGCCACTGTATTTAAATGAGCAAGATATACTCGCAGCGGTCGATATTATAGAAGATGTGATGGCGAACAAGCGCTGGGATTGCGAGGAATATAAAACTAAGCAAGCTGTGACTTAAGCAAATGCTTAAAACCAGTGCCGGATATTCACAGATGTGATTATATCGGATAAACGAAATTTTCGCAGTCGACATGCGTCTTTGAAGGCATACTAATGGCCAGTCAACTTGGCAAAGATGCAGGTTATAAAGCGCCTTGAGACTGGCGATAGCCAACATATTTAATTGATAGCGATGGATAACAAAATTGAAAAGATTGCACCCTGAAGGCTGGAAGCCAGCGTTAGGGTAAGCCATCGGTATTGTTGCCACAGGGCAAACGATTTATGTAGGTGGTCAAATTGGTTGGAATTTAGACCAAGAATTTACCAGAGATGATTTTATAGCCTAGTGCCTGAAGCGTTGCAAAATATAGCAGCGGTATTATAAACAGCAGGCGCCACACCCAACCACGTTGTAGGTTTAAGCTGGTATGTGGCGAATAAACAATAATATTTGCAAAGTCAAAAAGTCCTAGGGGTGGTTTATCGCTCGGTTTTTGGTAAGCATGTCCCTGCCATGACTATGGTTGAAGTTGCCGATTGGATAGAAGACAGGGCCAAAGTTGAGATTGAGGCTACCGCGGTTATTTAAAGCTCAGCGCAGACTTTGTACAAACCACCATTACAGGAACGTCTGAATTACGCATTACTTTATTTACAATCGACCCCATAAAGAACTGCTTAGCAGCGCTGTGGGTTCTTGTGCCCATCACAATTATATCGACATTTTTCACTTCGACAACTTCTGTAATTGTACCGTGGACATTACCTTTTGAAATAATACTTTGAATTTTTGGTTTCCAATCAAAATTCTCTAATTCAGACTCACAAAATGTCATTATACGCTCATTTATCAAATGTTTTAGGTTATAGATACGTAAGCGGTCATTCAAGGGTTAGATCACCCTATTATAGCTAAATCTGATGTTAAATTTTGATCTGAAAATTTCTCTTTCCATAACCGCGGAGTTAATTCCTCAACCTTAGACGCAGGGTGCAAACTGACCCGCTGCATTACATCTACTAAATAGTCGTAAGGATTAACTCCCTGTAAACGACAAGTCACCAATAAACTTTGCAATACACCGAGGTCTTCTGCACCCAGCTCCGTCCAG
>JAWUWK010000129.1:0-19634 GCA_034111875.1 Gammaproteobacteria bacterium | reverse complement strand
ATATAAATATTTTGCATGATTTCACGTGGTTACTTGTCTTGATTTTTGCCAATCAACGTTACTACCTAAGCAGCTAAGTTATTGACAATGCTATAAAAGCTTTTGTAGCTTCTATCGACAAGCGCCCACACGAATTATCTGACCAAATTTTTAAAGAGCGTTTAACTACCTGTAAAAGTAGCTAAATTTTAAACATTGACAAATATATTTAACTTGTCTGAGCAACTGATGTTTGCTGCTCTGCTTAAGTGAGGGCGTATTATATAGCTGCACCTCGGTAAGTCAATTAATATTTTAAAAAAACTCTTTATTAATTATTACCTTTCTCAACAAGCCAAAGTGTCTATCAACTCCCTTACCTTGTCTGTGGAGGCGCATTTTATACAGATATAATTTACTGTCAATGCTTAAATAACGAATTGTTGATTTTATTACTAAAATGATTTCACACTCATTATCAGCAAGGTATCGCGCTTGAATTTTGCCCCTGCTCTACCTAGGCATTATTTGATCAGGTCCATCAGGTCTATTGTGCCTATAGCAGATTGAAATTTGACCTTGATTACACATAGGCAAGCTTGCCTATAAAAACCACAATGCTCTCTCAGATCACAAATACATGGTGTTTCTTCTTACCTACTTTAACTAAGTGGTAGCGCCCGAATAAAGCATTTTCAGTAGAAAAAATTGTAGCGCAGTCCATATTGTCTTCAACAGCATAGCTTTTTCCGTTGATGCTGACGGCGTTTCTTTGTAACGCATCTTTTATTTGTTTGCCAGAGGCCGCTAAACCTTGGTTGGCCAATAGCGTTGTTAAAGGAACTGTTGCCAGCTCAACTAACATCTGCGCATCAAACTCTGTTGCCGGCAAACCATCTTGAGCTAATTGTTTGAAATCCCCCTCGTCTAAATCTTCCAAATCGCCTGAGAACAGGGCCTGGGTGATTCTTTGTGCAGCCGCTAAACCTAGTTCAGTGTGGACAAGTTTGGTCACTTCTTGCGCTAGAATTTTTTGCGCTTGTGGTTTGGCTCCTGACTGTTTGTCTTGCAGCTCTATGAGCTCAATTTCTGCTACCGATAAAAAGGTAAAATAGCGTAAGAAATTGTACACATCAGCATCTGCTGAGTTTATCCAGAATTGATAAAAGGCATAGGGAGAAGTT
The DNA here is from genome assembly GCA_034111875.1 of Gammaproteobacteria bacterium. Classification (GTDB taxonomy): domain Bacteria; phylum Pseudomonadota; class Gammaproteobacteria; order Pseudomonadales; family Balneatricaceae; genus Rs1. The sequence continues at coordinate 18,471 of JAWUWK010000129.1, read as the reverse complement.
TTCTTGGCAGACAACCAAATAGTCCCGCTTTCAGTTTTACCGAATTTCGTGCCGTCTGATTTAGTAATAAGCGGTAAAGTAAGACCGAACGCTTTGTTGCCGTTCATACGCCGAGTGAGTTCAGTTCCGCCTGTAATGTTGCCCCATTGATCTGAGCCACCTATTTGTAGAGTGCATTGATGACTTTGATTGAGCTGCTGAAAATCATATGACTGCAAAATCATGTAGGTAAATTCGGTGAAAGATATTCCCTCTCCCTCTCTATCGATGCGTTGTTTTACTGATTCTTTGGCGATCATTTGGTTGATTGAAAAATGCTTACCGACATCTCGAAGGAAACTGAGCACATCAAGATCTTTGGTCCAATCAAGATTATTTACAACTTCTGCACTGCTTGCGCTGTCGTCAAAATTGATAAACTGACTCACTTGAGTTTTTAGCTTCTCTACCCAATCAGAAACAGTTTTGTCATCATTTAATTTTCGTTCCTGGGCTTTAAAGCTCGGATCTCCAATCAAACCAGTGGCACCACCGACCAACGCTAATGGTTTATGACCATGTTCCTGAAAACGTTTTAAGGTTAACAGGGGAACTAAACTACCTATATGTAGACTATCTGCTGTAGGATCAAATCCGCAATACAAAGTGACACTTTGATTTTCTAAGTGTTGGGCTAATTCAGCTTCGCTGGTCATTTGGGCGATTAAGCCACGACAACTTAGTTCTTCTAGAAGTGATTGCTTGCTCATATATTGCTCGATTGCCTATATTGTGATTTAGTTTAAGTGTCACTATTCTAGCGGCACAGTTACAATTGAACAATATTTAGTTATTTTAAGCTAACAGATACCTGTGAATTAAGGGATTATTCGCAAGTCGACAGTATTTTTTTTTAAAAGGTTATTCATTTGTCAAATCAGCAAGTTATTTATTATTATTTCCGTCAACAACATATCTTTTTTAAGCAATCTATCACCACGATGCTTTTAATGTTACTTATCAGTTTGCAAAGTGGCGCAAATACAATAGACAACCACTCGGATAGCGATAAATCTACTGTGAGTGATTGGATCAATACATCGGTAAAAAGTGGTGATAACTTATCCGTTATTTTCAAACGTGTTGGATTATCAGCCAAGGATGCCCTTGAGATCAGTCAATTGACAAAAACGGAGCAAACCTTCATAAAAATGATCCCCGGTGAATCGCTGGCGTTTTTAATCGTCGAGGATAAACTAAAACAAATTCGCTACGCCATTACTAAGACTATAACGACAGTGCTTAGCTTTAATGATAATGCAGACAGAGTTCTCATCACCCGTGAAGTTAAACCACCAGCAGATGTCACCATACAACCAGTGATTGCGACAGCAGCGCCCAAGAGTACCTCAGACATTAAACAACCAGCTATTCAAGATAAGGCTTTGAAGGCTGTTGACCCTAGCCAATACAGTCAAATCCAACGGCAAACTTTCACTGTAAGCCGAGGCGATTCTCTCACCAGCCTATTTTTGAAAGCGGGTATGACCGCTTCAGATGTCATCAATGTTATCAATTCAAATACCCATACAGCAAAAGCAGACAATGCCTTTACTCACTTGGCCCTAGGTGACAGTATTTCGTTTTTAATTGTCGACGGCGCTTTGCTCGAGCTAAAACGCGCGACATCAACTAATCATGTCTTTACTGCTTTAAAAGCCTTAGGTACTAAAAACACTTATCTTATTTCTCAAGTTGAACCTCAGCCAATCTCCGGCGCCACCAACAAATTATCTGTAGAAGCCGCTATTCACCAAACCAGTACACCAGCCGATAACTGGGTTTACTATACTGTCCAAGCTGATGACAATTTATCCACTCTCTTTTTTCGCGCCGGTCTCTCAGCTACAGACGTACACTACGTCAGCAATGTCGCCAAAAAAGACGCAACATTTAATCGCATGTTAGCTAATGAAAAAGTCGCATTTTTAATTCGCGACAGCCACTTAATTAAAATGAAATACATTATTAATCAATTTAAAAGTGTTGTTTTTACTCGCCTTGACAAAGCCAACTATCAAATAGAGGTATTAGAAAGAAAGCCCGTCATCTCTCAAAAAAAATTCGCTGGGAGCATTACCAATTCTTTATTTGTAGATGCCTTAAATGCCGGTTTATCCAGTAATATGGTCATGAATTTCGCCAAAATATTTGCCTGGGATATTGATTTTTCTCAAGACATCCAACCGGGTGACGAATTTAAATTGGTTTATGAAGAAAAAACAATTGATGGCAGTAAATTTGAAAATGGCAATATCATCGCTGCACAGTTCACAACTGGCGGACAAGACCTTATTGGAATTTTTTATCGAGATTCAATGGGAGACGTCGGCTTTTATACCCCAGAGGGTAGAAGCATGCGCAAGGCTTTTTTACGTATGCCAGTCGAGCTCGCCAGAATTAGTTCAAAATTTAATCCAAGACGCCTTCATCCAATTTCGAAAACCGTACGACCGCATAGGGGCGTTGACTATGCAGCTAAAAGCGGCACGCCGATCATGGCATCGGGCAATGGTAAAATAGTCCACTTAGGACGCAAAGGTAATTACGGTAAAACCATCGTTATTCAGCACGGCACTAGCATTAATACTTTATATGCTCATATGTCGGGCTACTACAAAGACCTGAAAGTAGGCAGTCGTGTCACACAGGGACAAGTTATTGGCTATATTGGTGCGACAGGTGCGGTGACAGGTCCTCATTTACATTATGAATTTAGAGTTGATGGCGTCCACAAAAACCCCTTAACCGTTAAACTACCCAAGGCCATCTCCCTTGATCCCACGGAAAAAAAGGCTTTTTCTATCGTCGCGCAAGCCGCGTTAAAACAATTGAATTTCGCCCCTAGCGATCCCAGTATACCAGAGAAACTGGCCATTAACGGAATCAACACTGCCCATGAAAAACCATGATAAAAAAATTTTTTTAGGGGTAATGTCCGGTACCAGTTTAGATGCTGTAGATGTCGTCGCTGTTTGTTTCGAGCCGCAAGTAACACTGCTGGCAGCGCAAAGCTTCACGATGCCAGACGCTATCAGACAATCAGTATTAACACTTTGCACTAGTGGAGACGATGAAATTGAAAAGCTAGGTCATCTAGATATCTCCTTGGGCAAGCTATTTTCACAATGTTGTAATTCACTGATTGATAACAACCCTCTGTTACTTAGCCGAGAAAAGATTAGCGCCATTGGTTTGCACGGACAAACCATTAGGCATCGGCCCGATAATTACCCAAATAACAATTTTAGCTTACAAATTGGCGATGCCAATACTGTTGCCGAAAACACAAACATACTCACAATAGCCGATTTTAGAAGTAGAGATTTAGCCGCCGGCGGACAAGGCGCACCCCTAGTACCTGCTTTTCACAGATCCTGCTTTGCCTGTAACAAAGCCAACAGGGTTATTATCAATATAGGCGGTATGTCTAACATTACTTTACTCGCCAAAGACAAAGATGCTGCGTTAATAGGTTTTGACACAGGCCCAGGTAATGTATTAATGGATGCTTGGATTCAACAACACCAGGGATTGAATTATGACAATGGTGGCCAGTGGGCCAGTGAGGGAAAAACTCACTATCCATTACTCGTTCAATTACTCAGCCTGAATTTTTTCTCTCAACAAGCACCTAAAAGTACTGGGCGAGAACAGTTTAGCCTAGTGTGGTTGCAAAAAAATATTGACGCACTTAAGGAGAAGATCAAACCGGCTGATATACAGGCGACTCTCTTAGAACTTACAGCTGTGAGCATTGTCGATGAGATCAAAAAATACCAGTTCGACAGTTCAGAAATTTATATCTGTGGGGGAGGTGCTCATAATCGTTTTCTGATGCATAGATTAAACCAGCTGCTACCTTTATCATCTATTGTCACTAGCACAATCGACTTGAGCTTAAATCCTGATTGGGTTGAGGCGATTGCTTTTGCATGGCTAGCTAAACAAACCTTAACCGGCCTCACAGGCAATAGCAGCAGTGTGACAGGCGCCCGAGGAGAAAGAATTCTCGGGGCTATTTACCAAGCATAATACACCTTGACTCTGTGATTAGGCGTTTTTATTGATGTTTAGTGTGATGCTATCAACGTTAAAGAGCGAAAGAAGAACCGCATCCACAAGTAGTGGTAGCATTGGGATTGTTAACTAAGAATTGTGAACCTTGTAAGCCTTCGCGGTAATCTACTTCAGAGCCACTTAAATACTGCAAGCTCATAGCATCGACCACTAAACTCACTCCCGACTTCGTAATCACTGTATCGTCCTCCGCTACTTCTTCGATAAAACTAAAACCATAAGAGAACCCAGCACAACCTCCGCCTGTAATATATAGGCGCAGTTTCAGTTCATCATTTTCTTCTTCTTCTATGAGAATTTTCACTTTTGCAACGGCGCAATCGCTAAACGATAACGGATCTTCAAACTCGGACACTTTTCACTCTCTATAAATAGACTTTTCGATCACTAGAATCCTTTATCCGAGGGTTTTAGTCAAGTACTTCTAACACTAATCTTTATTACGTCAGGCTTTTGTATAAGAAATTGAATGGAATATTTTTAAAATATATATAAATCAATATGTTACTTTCTACTTAAATAACAACAAAGCTATAATAGGACAGTAGTTAAATCACACATAGGTAGAGTAATACGCCAAAATCAACAGCTTAAAAACTCTTGTCTAGACGATTAGCAAGCCGCCACCCATCACACTTTATGTCAAGAACAGGCACTTAGAATATTAATGCTGGATAAAATGCGCCGCTCTGTAGTAGAAGACCATTTTTTTATGCGTTTGGCAGCTTTAGCTATCCACCATGCTCCAACACTGGCAGATAGATTGTCTTTAGCGGCGTTTTTAGAGGTTATCGCAGGCCCCGAAACACCTATTTCAAACGATAATTTAACGCCCTTAAGCCGGTAAATCTGCGCGGCAAAATCATCGTTAACTGCAGCCAACTTGTGATTTCAGCACGTTATGCGCAAAGCCATACAGATGGTGAATATGCCAATATAGGCGACGTGCTGAGTGTTGCTTAACGGGTTTATCTGTGTTGCGCAGACCAATTTAAAAATTCTGTCGATGCACTGTCTTTTTACTTTCAAGAATCAACAATTCTACAGAAGGTGGGTATTTCGAATCTGTGGTTAAACATTTACCCTACCAACTCGCTAATGATGAACATAAAAAATCTATTAAATACTATTCGTAACACGCCGCACTCCTTGAAAACAGTTTTTTGATCCTTGTTATGCTGTTTAGCGCTAATAGATAGAGTGAGTCGAAGGTTCATTGTGCAATAGGATTCAATACCGGGAGATAGACCTAGCTTTTTTGCAACCAATAACCAAACCTGTCAATAGTCATCGTTCTATTGACAGGGTATTTTGCTTGGCTCACAATTTTCTATTGATTATCTGACTTCTTCAGTTTTAACTGTAAGCCCTGTAAAAAATTGCGCAGCACTTGGTCTTGGCACTCGCGATAATTTTTGTGATCAGGCTTGCGAAAGAAGGCGCTCAACTCGTGCTTGCTTAGGGGTAGTCCAACTAGCTCAAAAAGTGCCAACACGTTCTCGCTTTGAAGATCCAGTGCTATTTTTAGCTTTCTGAAAACAATGTTGTGATTCAAAAGTGTTTCGTTCTCAACCGTAGCACCTTCTTTTGCCCCACGCTTGTGAATAATAAACCCATTCAAGAAAGCGGCCAGTTCAACATCTTCACATTTGACGAAATCGACATCTTCATCTTTTTTCAACCACTGGCTTATTTGTTCGCGATCAGTGGTTATTGCAGCGTGGTCGAAAATGCCAATCATTTTTGCATCACTCAAATCAAAAATGTAGCGTATACGGCGTAACACATCGTTGTTAGTCATCAGATATCTTCACAAATTAGGGAGAACGCTATGTTCGCACATTTTTGCTACCCTATACAGAATTGAGTTTTATATTTACAGGCTAGTGATATTTGTAAGTGATTACGCTGCGCAGTTTATGATCACTTTGTATAGGAGCCATTAATCTAGAGTTTACTATACTTACTGTTAGATAATGCATCTTTACCACTGGGTATTAAAATACAATATAACGCTTAGCCGAGAACATTGATTGTCTCTTCTCTAGTTACTCTTCTAATCCCTGGAAAATTTTCACTCCGATTGGGCATTCCACATTTGTTGATAACGACCATTTAAATTCAGCAATTCTTGATGGCTGCCGCTCTCAACGACTTCACCTTGTTCTAAGACAACAATTTTATCTGCATCAACTACCGTTGATAATCGATGCGCGATAATAACGACAGTTCTGCCTTTACTCATCTGTTGCAGGCTATATTGAATGTCACGCTCTGTTTTTGTATCTAATGCCGATGTCGCCTCATCTAATAACAGAATAGGCGCATCTTTTAAAATCGTTCGGGCAATCCCTACCCGTTGCTTTTCGCCTCCTGAGAGCTTTAGCCCACGCTCCCCCACTTTAGTCTGATAACCATCGGGTAATTGCAAGATAAAATCGTGAACTCTGGCCGCTTTAGCAGCCGCCTCTACCTCTGATTGTGTCGCCGAGGGCTTCCCATAGCTGATATTGTAGTAAATGCTGTCATTAAACAAAACGGTGTCTTGGGGAACAACACCGATATTGGCTTGCAAGCTAGCTTGGGTTACCTCTTTAACATTTTGTCCATCGATTAAGAGCCCACCGCTGGTGACATCATAAAAACGAAACAACAAACGTCCGATAGTCGATTTTCCAGAACCTGAAGCACCGACAATCGCGACAGTTTGCCCCCCTTTGATCTGCAGATTTAATGCCTTTAAAATAGGTCTTTCACGCTGGTACGAAAAATCGATATCAAGGAAATCAATAGACGCTTGATCTATCTGCAATTCAAATGCATCTCGCTTATCTGCAATCTCTGGTGGCTGCTCTAATAAACCAAACATTTCTGCCATGTCTATCAGTGATTGACGAATTTCTCGATAGACAAAACCCAACAGCCCTAGAGGCTGCATCACTTGCATCATATACGCATTGACCATCACAAATTCACCAACCGTCAAACGACCTGCCGACACATCAGCAGCCGCCAGCACTAGTGCGACTATTAATCCACCATTTAATATTAAACCTTGGCCAAAATTGAGTAGCGCTAGAGATTTAATTGTTCTCACTGATGCTGCTTCATAGCCTTTCATCGAATCATCATAACGGTCAACTTCCATCTGTTGAGCATTAAAATATTTAACCGTTTCAAAATTTAAGAGGCTATCTACGGCTTTCTGATTCGCATCTCGATCTTTGTCATTCATCTCTTTGCGTATTGATAAACGCCAATTTGTGACTAGCGTAGTAAACCAAACATAACTGACGACGGTGATAGCGACAATCAACAAATACCAAGCATCAAAAAAAGTAACTAACACTATGCAGATCAGTGTTAGCTCTAAAATTAACGGCCCTATATTGAACAACATAAAGCGCAAAAGGAAACTCACTCCCTTTACACCGCGCTCTATAATCCGGCTGAGTCCTCCGGTTTTTCGACTGATATGGTAGCGCATCGAGAGTTGATGGATATGGGATATTGTCTGCAGTGAAATGGACCTTAAAGCCCGTTGTCCTACGGTTACAAAAATCATATCTCTTAGTTGTTGAAACAAAATATTAAGCTGCTTAGAGACACCATAGGCAATCACTAAACCTGTACCGCCCACCGCCAACATCCAAGTTGAAGATTGGTCATTGACGGTCAGTGCATCAACCGCCTCCTTATAGAAAAACGGGGTAGCTACCGCAATCAACTTGGCTAAAACCAGCATACTAATAGATAGCACCACTCTAAAGCGCACCCAATAGTTAGATTTAGGCCAAAGGTAGGGTAGAACACGACGAATAATTTGCAGTGAAGAGGCATTCAACGGTGGGTCTTTTTTATCTGTATTCAAAAACAATTACTCTATAGAGACCTATCTTAGTTATTGGCAATATATGAGCACTACCAGACTAAGTGTTATTTTTATTTCTAATCAAACAATTATATTATTTTTCAGCCTCATAAAATCCAGCTAAATCTATAATATAAAGGTGTAAAAAAGATTTCATCTTGCATAGGCTCCACCTCGAAGACTATCCATAATATGAATACTTGCGCATAAAAGCTTATCAGAAATTTCGCTATTGACCTGTTAGTAACGTTTCAAGCAGCTCGTCTATTTCTGTTTTAAGTTGTTTATCTTCAATTTTGTTGGCACTGATTTTAGCCTCGTGGAGGTTCTTGAGAGCGGCGTCACTGTGACCTAATTCAATTTGTAATCTAGCCATGGAAAATGCGACCGATGACATATGATCCTTAGAATTAATCGCAATAGATTTTTCTAAGGCTTTTGCGTAGCCTGCCACGGCGTCTTCTAACTCTTCCGTAAAATCAGCCAGTGTTTCCCATTGTACTGGGTGATCTTTGTCGGTTTTTTCGTTATCGATACAAATGCTCATTAGCTCTGCATAGAGTGCATCGAATGCCTCTCTATCTTCTTTATCGGCGGCCTCCATTAACTTTTCAGCTAGAACATGAACAGATTTGTAAATTTTAGTATTCATCATTATGCATTACCCTTTTTCTAATTCAAATTATACTTCTGGCTCATTTTTGTTGTGAACCAATCGTGATACCAATATTGATAACTTTTGATTATAGAGCGTTTAATTTCACAAGAATGATTATAAACGTAAGCTTTCAAGGAGAGAACTAACATCGCAGAGGTGGATTGCCGGTAAGTTTAACAGAAGTGGATTTAGAGTATAGCGTCTGATTGATAGACTGCCAGGGGATTTGTATTATCGTCTAGAAATAGCCATTTCCAGTCGAGGCGTACTGTTAATGGTGCCATTTAATGGGACATACTGTCATTGCTGTCAGAAATCCAGCATGCCCCATCACTCGTTGCGTAAATTATTCCAATAATAACTGTTAATAGTCAATACTGAGACTTTTTGACGCTTTACCTAGCCCACCAGCCATCAGTTTTTTAATTTTACCTTGCTCAATTGACAGATCAACATTGATTAAACTCGGTGATGCCGGATTCATCAGACGCCCCTGTTCAATTACAAAGTTCGTTTTAGCCAGTTTCAGGTGGTCGTAAAGGACACAGGCAAGAGGCCCAGCCGCCATCCCAGTAGCTGATTCTTCTTCAATGGCGTAGCGCGGCGCAAACATTCTAGTCGTTGCATCGGTATCAATCGTATCTGTACTAAAAACGTAGAAGCCGATTAAATCAAGTTTTTCACTGATCACTGTGATCAGATCAAAATCAGGCTCTATAGCCCTTAATACCTGTTGGTCTTTGACTCCGACGATCATAAAACTATTGCCAGTATTGGCCAGCACTGGAGCCATCCTCAGATCTAGATCAGACTCAATTAAGCCAAGGGATTTTAATAAATCTGCCAAACCAACATCCTCTTTTGTCCAATCAGCCGCCTGTCGATATTTCGGCGCTAATTGCTCCATAAACGCAGCGCCGTTTTTTATTAATATTTTACGTGGGCCATCAATAGTTTCTTTTGATGTCTCTCCTTCAGATACCAGTCCGAGTTCAGAAAGGTTTGAAAATGTTGCGATAGTGGCATGCCCACAATGAGCAATTCGACGATTTGGGGTGAAAAAATCAAGTTTAAATCCTTCTGTCTCTGATGAAGAAACGAATGCAGTTTCAGACAAACCAATTTTTTCTGCAATACTGAGCATATCGCTTTCGCTAAGTTGGTCGGCATCGAGCACGACCCCGGCAGGATTTCCGCCAGCGCCCCCTGTGACAAAACCGTTAACAATCTGGGCAGGGATAGTTTTTGTGACTTGAGTTTTATTCATGTTATTCTCCTAGACAAACAGCGTAAATATGGGTGTTCTCAGAATATAACCTATTGAATTTGACATATGAACTCATATAAACATGAGGTTTACTCACTTATTATGAATAAACAAGAAATGATATCTAAGTTAGTGCAGGCCTCTCCAATGCTCGCTGCAATAGGAGAGGAACTGAGCTTCACTAAGGCTGCTGATCGTCTAAATATCGATCAGTCGGCAGTGAGTCACAGAATAAAGTCACTGGAAGAGGCCATCGGTCACACTTTATTTGACCGCACAACACGACAGTTAAAATTGACCGAAATCGGAGAAATCCTGTGCCATGCATCAATTGATACTATTGGTAGGTGGGATATAGCCTTGGATAAGTTAGAACGCAGCCGATCGACAAATTTAATTCAACTTTCTCTCCCCTCTTCACTGGCTATGAAATGGTTGATCCCCGCTTTACCTAATGCATTAGCGGAAAACTTGAATATATCTGTAGATGTTAATGATGAAGCTGTCGATTTTCTAATAAAGGAGGCTGATGCATCCATTCGATTTGGTCCAGGCCCTTATCCAGGCCTTCATTCTACACGTCTATCTGACTGCTGGTTGCAGCCAGTCGCAAGTCCACTATATCTAAAAGATCGAGCGATTGATGCATCACTTCTAGCCAGTTTGGAAACTACTTTCCTTGCTGATCGTCGTGGTGAAACCGATAAAACAGATTTCAGTTGGAATAACTATTTTGACAATAATGGTTCAGTTAAAGATAACTTCAAACCTGACCACCTGTTTGATCGTGCTGATTTGATGCTTCAGGCGGTGATTGTCGGTATGGGCTTAGGTTTGGGTCGCACACTACTTATCGAAGGCGATATCAAAGCTGGATACTTTAGGACTGTCGGCACTTCGGTACGCATGCGATCAGGTTATTGGTTGGTTTGCTCTGCAAGTTTCGCTGAAACAGATCGATTTAAAAGGCTACGTAATTGGCTCAAAAAAGAAGTAGAAAAGACAGTACAAAAAAGTACTTTATAAGGAGAAAATTGCATCATTAATTGAACAATAAAAGCCGTTTAATTGTAGCTTGCTCTGAAATTGAGGAAGTTGCCTATCACCATGATTGCCCTTTTTTGAACAACCAAGCTGAAAATTTCAGTAGCTTCACGCTAAGAATCATGACCTTCAACAACAAGTGATTTGAACTAGAGCCTAAACACGAGAATAGACTGTTTTTTTCATATCACATCAAACTAAAAGGTGGATAGTATCCTTAGTTTTGAAAAATCAAACTGGGCATCTCACTACAGTGTTAATAGCTCAGCTATATTAAGTGCAGCGCTTGTAAAAGCTACAAAAAGGATGTTTTGTGAGAATTTCATGCACATTATTAAGCTGACTCGTTTTAGGCTGCACAGCAAGTAAGTTCTGTTGGGCTGTGAATTACCAAATTAAATGATGTGTATTATAAGCGAGTCAGATAGCCCTGCTGCAATCACATTGCAGCAGCACGACTTTGTGAATGGCCGCTGAGAACGGGTAACTGATCTCCTTTAACAATTAAACGTCGAATTTCTGCTGTTTCGTGATGGCACAACGAACGATGTTGCTGCGGTGTTTCTCCGACAAATGCAGTGCGCAATATTTGTAACATGTCTCCATGAGAAACCAGCAATATCACTTGATTCTGAAATTTTATCTCGAGTTGCTCAAGCACATTGAGACCGCGTTGAAGAACCTCCTCCACGCCTTCAACTCCATCGCCAGTCGCTTGTGTATTTAATTTATCTAGCTCCCAAACGTCTTGATAATGCTTGTCAGATTCGCCATCCCAATGACCAAAAAAACGTTCACGCAGGCCTTTTTCCTGTTGGGGCGATGGCAAATTCAATGTTTTAGCGGTCAATGTCGCGGTTTGTTGTGTTCTCAGGAAATCCGAGCAAATTATTTGGGTAAAGGGCTCTCCAGTATAGGCAAGTGCAGAAGCTATTACTTGCTCAGCCCCCCAGTCTGTGAGCCCAAAACGCTCGCAGCCGACCTTGGGATCACTAACGACTACCCCCGCAACATTGGCTTCACTCTGACCATGTCTCATTATCAGATAACTATTTTGAAAAACTGCCATATACTTCAAATCCTCAAGATACTTCGCCGGCCTCCAAAGGCAGGCTTAAAAAGGTGATGTATAGCCATGTCAAAGCGCAACGCGAAAGATACACTGGCTTAACCTCAAACACTGGCCTATTTAATAGTTAAAATGGATGCGGCCCAGTTCCGTTGGTAAAGGGGACGCAAGTACTGCGAAACCCATTGTCCCAGTCATGAATCATATACCCCCCCGGACGGGTGGTAAAACCTATAGGCGCATTATCGCGATAGTCTGCATCGAAAGAGCTAGCGGTGGCAGGACTGACAATAGCCACTGTATTGCCTACCGAGCCGATAATGGTGCCGTGAAGATGACCGCAGATAATGCGAATATCATTTTTTGTCGATCTTAGGATTTTTTCCAGTTGCTCTATCCCCTGTAGACCGATTTCATCCATAAAACGTATGCCCGATAGGAATGGCGGATGATGCATGGCGATTAGCGTTGGTTTTTCTGGTGCCTCGCCTAGAGCGGCCACTAGAAACTCTAGAGTATCTTCAGACAATTCGCCCCCACTGCTTTTTGGCACTAATGTGTCGAGCCCAACAAGGCGTATATCATGCAGATCTCGTATCCAATTGATTTTTCCTGAATCGGGCATATAAACCATGTCTCTAAAACACTGATGCATTGACTCTCTAAGATCATGATTACCTGGGATCACATAGTAGGGAACCGGCAGACGTTCAACTTGCCTCCTAAATGCCTGATAACTCTCAATATCCCCTATGTCGGAGATGTCGCCAGTGACTACCACTGCATCCACAGGGCCGATGAGTTCCCAATCCACCAGTATGCGATCAATCGCCATCTCTAGCAGTTTATAAGTGTTGAGCTCATTTGAGACTAATCTTGGCGGCACCGCGATATGTAAATCGGTAATTTGTAATATTCTTGACATAATATTTTAGCCTATGGCAAATCACTCTGCCTAAATAAAACGACAGCCTTGATAATATTTTTTGCATTTGGCTCTATACGAGCCTCGCATGACAAACCGTTACTTGATTCCAGACCTCAAAAAGGCCTGTACAAATTGTCGTTGGAAAACAAGAAATGCAACTAACAAAGGGGCAATAGACATAATGGTTGCCGCGGAGATAATCGAAATATCTACGCCATTTTCCGGTGCACCAAAAATAGACAGACCAACAGTTAACGGCCGTGTCTCTTCAGAGTTGGTAACGATCAATGGCCACAGGAAGTTGTTCCAGTGAGTCGACACTGACACTAATGCATAGGCCAGATAGGTCGGTTTAGCCAGTGGCACATACACTTTTATAAGAATACCGAACCAAGAGCAGCCTTCTATGCGCGCCGCCTCATGAAGCTCGATAGGCACCGACTTAAACGATTGGCGCATAAGAAATATGCCAAAGGCACTGGCCATGTAGGGAATACCTACCCCCAGAATTGTATCAAACAACCCCAGATTGGACACTACCGCGTAGTTCTCCACTATCAGTACCTCAGGCAAAATGAAGAGTTGCAAAAGCACAAGAATAAAAACGATATCCTTGCCAGGAAAGCGCACTTGAGCGAACGCAAAGCCGGCTAGCGTAGTAATAATAAACTGTCCTATCAAAACAATAGTTACCAATAGGAAAGTGTTCATAAAGTATCTAAGCCAGGGCGCGCCGTCCCATGCCGTCCTGAAATTATCCAGCGTCCAGCTGGATAGTAGGTTGAAATTCACAGCATCTGAGGTGGTGTGAAATGCGGCCCAAAAGGCGAATAGAAGCGGCGAAATCCAAATGCACGCCAGCAGTATTGCCCCAAAGGAATCAAGATGTTTGCCGATACGATTCATTGGTAATGCGTCCTTTTGTCAATATACAGGAATTGAACGGCGGCGGCGATGCCAAGTACAACTAACACCATTACAGTCATCGCTGCAGCGTGCGGCGCATCGAAGAACGCAAAGGCCATTTCCCATATATAATAGAGAATCAGTTTCGAGGCGTCTGAGGGACCACCTTTGGTAAGAATAAATAAATGATCAATTAGTTTCACAGAATTGATCATCGCGTTCACCACAATAAACAATGTAGTGGGCATTAGTAGGGGAAGTACAATTCTGCGCACATAAGTTATACGCCCTGTTCCCTCAATATCAGCGGCTTCTTTGTAATCAGTCGGTATGGTCTGCAGTGCCGCAAGGTAGAAAATCATAAAAAAACCCGCTTCTTTCCAGATAGTGACGATAATTATTGCCCAGAGTGCCGTTTCGGGTTGACCCAACCAGTTCACAGGCGCGAAACCAAACAGAGAGCCTATTTGGTCCAAAACACCTAACCCTGGTGTATAAAAAAACAACCACAAGTTTGCGGCCGCAATCATCGGCAGTACTGTCGGCGTGAAATACGCTGTGCGCACAAAGCCGCGTGCCGATATTTTTGAATTAGCCCACAGCGCCATCGCGAGCGCGAAAAACACCGATACTGGGATAGTAATGCCGGCATAGAATAAGTTGTTTTTTACGACGATCCAAAAAGTGGGGTCGTTAATCAGTTCAGTATAGTTTTCCAAGCCGACAAATTCTGTCGGGTTGCGACGTGTACCCCGAGAAAACAGACTCGACCAAAATGTTTTCAGCGAAGGGTAGAAAGCGAAAAGTGATAAGAGAATCGCCGCTGGCGTCAACAGCAACCAGCCATAAATGGCTTGGCGCTGACGCTCATTATTTGCATGTTTATTCATCGGGCCGCACCTAAGATTAAAGACAATGCACCGACCTTGATCGGCCGATGCAAAGAGAAGACTTACTGATAAGGCTTAAGTAGACGAACAGCTGATTTCTGTGCTTGGGCAAGCGCTTCTTCAGGTGTTTTAGCACCGGTTAATGCCGACTGGATTGCATTATTCAAACCATCGCGTACGCGGGCTGTCTCAAAGGTAGAAAACTCTGCTACCGCATGTTTTAACTGATTGCGAGCAACCAGCGCCGGTGGGAAAGATGCAGTGTATTTCTTCAGTGCGTCAGTCTCGTAGGCTGCTTCTGACACACCCATATAGCCTGTGGCTATTGACCAGGCCGCGGCCTGCTCTGGAGAGGTCATAAACTTAATTAGCTTCAGCGAAGCGGCTTGTTCTTCAGCGGTTGAATCTTTGAAGAGGTAGAAATTGCCACCACCTGTTGGAGATCCCAAGCGTTTTTTACCCGGTAACATAGCGACACCAAAATCAAAAGATGCACTCTTTTTGACTGCAGAGAGGTTACCCGTAGAATGCCACATCATCGCCGTTTGCCCTTCGAGGAAAGACTGACGCAGTGTACCCCACTCGACGGTACCTTCAGGCATTATGCCGTGTTCAGTAGACAGTGATTGCCAGAATTTAAGGGTTTCAACAACCGCTGGGTCATCAAAATAAGTCGTCAAACCATCTTTAGACATCAACTCTTTACCGTTCTGAATCGCCAGTGCCTGGAACATCCAATACGGGTAGCCAGTAGATGGAATCATCAGACCATGAGTGTCGCCCTTTGTCAGGGATTTACCCATATCAATCAGTTCTTTCCAAGTGGTAGGGGCCTGTTCAGGGTCTAAACCAGCTTCTCGAAACATGTCTTTGTTGTAGTAGGCAACAATCGTTGAGCGCTGAAAGGGAACGCCCCAGGTTTTGCCCTCCACTTGTCCGTTAGCCATCAACGCAGGGTAAAAACTGTTCAACCACTTCTTCCCTTCATCGCTTTTAACCACATCATCAAATGGCAGGATCAGCTCTTGTTCGATCAGGTCATAAGCATCAATAGAGAACATAACCGCTAATTGAGCCGGTTCGCCAGATTTCAGGGCGGATAGCGCTCGCACGCGGGTGTCATCATAGTTACCCGAATAGATAGCATTAACTTTAATGTCAGGGTTTTGGATTTCAAATTTTTTGACCATGCCGCTAACGACTTTGGTTAGCGAGCCACCGACCGCTATCGGGTAGTACATGTTGAGTATCGTTTCGGCGCTTGCGGGAAGTGCCATCGACAGTGATAGCGCTCCCGAAAGAGCTAAACCTAAAATTTTTGACTTTTTCATTATTCCACCATTTCGTATGATTGTTTTAGTGAGGATTTGCTCTATTCCTGAGAGACAGCACAGAGCTCTTGTTGCTCTTCATTGGGGTTATTTACAACCCTAATTCCGTTTTTATCAAATACGTGTAACGCATCGTCGGCAAAGTTAATATCAATAGTTTCGCCGGCGGGTATTGAGGTCAAACCCGGTGATTTCAAAGTCAGGCCCGTTGATTGCTCGTGCTCTAGCGAAATAAAGGTCTCGGCGCCCAAGTACTCACATTCATTCACCCGACAACTCAGTCGACCTTTACCCGGTTCTGCAATGGTAATGTTTTCCGCGCGCACCCCAATCGTCTGATCATCGTCAAAACCTTGCAACGCACTGCCGTTGATCAGAGCCATAGGCGGGGCACCAACAAATTCTGCAACAAAGGAATTAGCTGGCGAATTGTAGAGCTGTTCTGGAGTTCCCGCCTGCTGGATGCGGCCGTCTTTCATCAACACCACCATGTCAGCCATACTCATCGCTTCGGTTTGATCGTGGGTCACATAGACCACTGTCATGCCGAGATCGCGTTGTAGTTTTTTGATATCTTTGCGTACTGAGCTGCGTAGCTTAGCGTCCAAGTTCGAGAGCGGTTCATCCATCAAACACAGCGGTTGTCCGGCGACGATGGAACGTGCCAGTGCAACTCGTTGACGTTGCCCACCTGAGAGTTCGCCAGGCTTGCGATCTTCATAACCAAGCAATCCGGTGATATCCAATGCGTTTCGTAATTTTTTTAGCCTTTCCTGCTTGGGCACTCGGCGCACTTTCATGCCGAACATGACGTTTTCGGCAACGGACAGATGAGGAAATAGAGCGTAAGACTGGAACACCATCGATAAATTTCTATCTGATGCAGCGCTTTCAGTCACGTCATTGCCGTCGATGAAAATTTTACCTGCATCGGGGATTTCCAGCCCGGCCAAAAGCCGTAGTGTCGTAGATTTCCCGCAACCCGAGGGGCCGAGCAAAGCGACAAATGAACCTTCGGCAATTTCCAGCGAAATGTCCTCGACGCCAAGCATGCCATTCCAGCGCTTAGCTATGTCTTTTAAAACAACAAAAGATTTTGAACTCATGTGGTACTTCCTCCAGCCATGACCAAACGATCTCCAACACGCTCAAGCAGCGGTATAAAATCATCATTTTGGTGTGTATCCATTATAATTCGATCGACGTCGAAAATGCTTCCGCCGACAGCGGGCGCATTTCTGCCGAACTTGCTACTGTCGACTACCAGCACCGATGTTCGACAGTTCATTGTTATTTTTTCCCTCACACGCACTTCAGAGACGTGAAAGTCTAAAAGAGCCCCATCTTCTGCAACGCCTGCAACCCCAAAGATCCCAAAATCCGCACGATAGTTATCAAAAAACGAGGTCACTTCATCACCCAGAATGTCACAATCCGGCAGTCGCAACTCGCCACCCGGCAAAATGATACGGTTGGTTGTCTCTTTACTCAAACTCATTGCCGCATTGAGATTATTGGTCATAATCGTCAGGTTCTTCTTACATTTTAAGGCTTGTGCGACCGAAGTCGGCGTTGAGCCAATTGAAATAAATATGCTCGACCCATCAGCCACCATGCTTGCAACGGCATCTGCGATGGCGTGTTTATAGCCTGGGTTAGTGACAGTGCGCTCGTTATAAGGCGTATTTAAAGGTTGTTCAAATCGCTCGGCTCCACCGTGACGGCGACGCAATAAATTGTCGCGACATAACGTATTAATGTCACGGCGAACTGTTTGGGTTGACACACGCAACTTTTCTGCCAAATCTCCCACTGAAACAATTCCCTGTTCCAGGGTTAGTGCCATGATTTGATCTTTGCGTCCATTTTTCTTAGACATTATAGATTCTCCGTTAACGGTCATTAGAACACAACCGCAGAAAAAGCATCAATATAAAAGCAACATAAACGACAAAAGCAACACTTTTAAAGAGAATCCTTATTTTTTGTCTAATTTTTTAATTTAAGTCACATATCGGGCTTGTTATCTATGATCATTTGTAACGCCAGTGTCGCATTGTCTGCCTCAAAGCATTTAAAACCTGACATCTCTAGTGCTACTGCAATCATTTGTCGGATCGAAGCTTCGTCATCTACAATTAGTATTTTTTTGCCAAATCCCATTGCAACCTCTTTATCTCTATAGGTAAAGTATACATCACTCTTGGAGTAATACATTTTTTGGCGAGTGACTACTTCACTCGAGCTCCTAGCCAATTACTCTAAACACAGATGCCAAGGGTTTGTAAATTCAGACTGGTATCCTGTTTGCATTCACCCAGGCTATTACAAATTAAGTATGTGACAATATTGTTACATAGGCGAAAAAGACTAATTAATTGATCCGAC
>JAWUWK010000128.1:0-37818 GCA_034111875.1 Gammaproteobacteria bacterium | reverse complement strand
CTGAGGGCGGCAACAGATAGTCAGTATCGCGATCAACAGTGACAAAACGATTCATTATTGTTATCCGGTCGTCGTAAGGAGTTTATGAGTATCTCACAAAGGCTTTGTTCGATTAAGCGATTAAGTCCGACAGACTGCTAGCCACTTATTGTTGGTCTTGCCTGCATTTTGGCTATTACAGACAGTAGTCTGTGGGCCGTTTTCGTTTGTCTTTATATATCATTATTCTATAGTGTAAATAGTATAGATCCTAAGATTAAGTTCACTGGTCTATGTCAGATCTGAATTCTGCAGTTTTTTTACGCAAGAGTAATCCGTTTGGAAGTAGTTAAAGTCTAGAAAAATTGCGAAAAATAGCTTAATTGGCTGCAATCATAGGAAAAAACTTTACAATACGCTACTCGACAAGCCTATGAAGTTGTGTCGAGTAGATTTTTTAACTATTTCAGGTGTCGGAAGCAACCAGATGAATGATACGTTACTCTTAGAAACGCAGTTAAAAGAATTCGATAAACTCAAGCTTGTCGCCTACTGCGTGGCGATTGCCCAGCGTCAATTTCCAAATTTTGCCCTGTTCAGCAATATCGTTGAGTTTGGAGAGGCCAAAAAGATGGCCAATATCATTGATGGTTTATGGCAATCTCTAGTGCCTGGTGGTGCGAAAATGAACTTCGAACTGCAACTCGCCAAAGTCGAAGATAATATGCCTAATTTAGATGGCTTCGATATGTACGGGGCGGCACCTGCGTTAGATGCTATGAGTTGCCTACATGCCGCCGTTTCTTGCATGTTAGACGCGGAGTTTGAAGAGGCTGTAGCCATAGGACTAGTGTCGAGGGAAACCGTCGCCAGCTTCATAGAAGTCACTGAAGGTGACGATCAAATGTCTGATGCAGAGATCATGCGTTTAATCAGTAATCATCAGTTGATGGAACAAGAAGATGATTTTCAAGGTGAGGTCATTGAACGCTTACAGCAAGTGAAAGGTCTGAATAGAAATTTCATTATGGCTCTTAAAGACTTCTCCTCTAATCAAGGTGTGAGTAATATTGGTATCAGCACGGATTAATCCAATCCGCCTTCCTTTTGTTTTATTATTTTAAGTAATATTGATGATTAAAATTGGTTTGTTTTTACTTATAGTGCCTTGTTTAATGCTAATGGGGTTATATCTTCCAGAGCAATCGAGCGCTGCAGATTGTGTCGCCCAAGGCGGGTCTTTTAACTATGCTCAACAGCTTTGCGATATGCAAAATCAACAGACTAGTTCTACTTTTATGAGCCGCAATACAGTGTTAGTTAACACTTCTATGTTGACCGCTTTATTAGGTTTCATCGTCTGTATCGTAGGTTTATACCGACCGGCTAAATCAGGTTGATATTCTTATGTTGAAAAATATTCTTTGGTTTTTTCTGCTGCTCGTAACTATATTGTTTACCTATATATGGATGAATAGCCAACAGTGGTTAGAAGAGTTTAATGACGATCGGCAGCAGCAATCAATTGTGTTGAAACAACAAGGTGCTGATTTTGCGAAAGCAGCGAATCAAGATCAGTGTCTAGAACAGAGTTTTAAGCAGTTGGGTAAATGTTATGCCTATGGTTGTACTTTAGACCAAGGAGTCTTTTTGAAATCTTGTTTAGCGAATGCACAGTCCAGTGAGCATTTTTGTGATGGTATTGCTCGCTATAAAGAAAAACCCACTGAAGATGATAAACGTTGGTTGAAAAATAGCTGTTGGGACAAAAATGTAAATGCTGAAGGTTGTCGGTTTTTACTCAAGCAGAAAGTATATTTTTGCTCACAATAGAGCGTATAAACCGTGATTTGATATGTATTAGGCATACTAAATTGGCGGTTTTAAAACACAGTGAGACCTTTCTACTATGTAGTGAGCGAACGTAAGGCAAGAACAAGCGAAAACTGGAGTTTGTTTTTAACGGCGTATTATTGGGCCTAATAATACGCCGAAGGTCTCTGTGTCACCCAAGGCAGCCCTAGTATAAGGGGTTGATTAGAAATTATTAACAGCCAAGTGCTGAGAGATATTTAGATGATAGGTAGTCCAATGAAAGGGGGGCATTATGTATTGCGTGGCGCAGGCTTACTCTCTGAAAAGCGCTTGCGCACTTTTGTACTGATTCCACTGACCATTAACATTCTGTTGTTTTCATTTGCGCTGTATCTGTTGTTCAATCAGTTGCCGGGTTGGATTGATAGCTGGTTGAGTTTTTTACCGAGTTTTTTGTCTTTTCTCGAATTTTTTCTTTACCCGCTGTTTGCTGTCACTGCAGTGCTGGTGGTCTATTATAGCTTTAGCTTAGTGGCGAATATTATAGCGGCTCCTTTCAATGGTATTTTGTCTGAAAGGGTTGAACAGATGGTCGCAGGTCGGGTGGTTGCCGATGAGAGTTTTAAAGAGTTAATGGCTATTATTCCCAGGGCAATTGGCCGCGAATTATCTAAACTTGCCTATTACATTCCGCGCTTGATTTTACTGCTAATATTAAGCTTTATTCCGGGCGTTAATTTATTTTCGCCGATTTTTTGGTTTCTATTCGGATCGTGGATGATGTCGATTCAGTACTGCGATTACCCGATGGATAATAATAAAGTTTCATTTAAAGAGATGCTTAGTTTACTCAAACAAAAGCGCCTTACGAGTTTAGGCTTTGGGGCGGTGGTGCAGTTGGGGATGATGGTGCCTATTTTCAATTTCATCATGATGCCGGCCGCTGTTATCGGCGCAACTCTGTATTGGATTGAAGAACATCATTAGGGCTACTCTATATAGTCATTAACACTAGTGTCCGGTTAAGAGCTCAAGGGCTTCTAAGCTATTGATTGTTGGTTGCAGATCGTTTAAAAAGTTTAGTTTTACCTCACTACAAAAAATAATATCAATGACTTACATGGAAAATTAAAGCTCGAATAGTTAAACCGGACACTATTGAGTCATTAAATTTCAATCAGACTGTCTAGAGGGAAATGGCAGCTAAAGCAGCTGCCTTTAGCTACGTGGCTGTCTATGTTCAAGTATCCTGAATGCCGGCTTAAAACATTCTTTACGATCGCTAGGCCTAGGCCTGAACCTCCAGTATTGGTTGATCTGTCATCATCGACTCGGTAAAAACGTTCGGTTAATCGATCTAAGTGAATTGAATTAATACCTGGGCCATCATCGCTAACGCTAAAACATCCTCCGCGATTATCACAGCTCCACGTAATGTGAATGTTACCATTAGCTTGAGTGTAACGTAACGCATTGTAAATCAAATTTGAGAAAGCGCTGTGAAGTTCTTTTTCCCGGCCTATTAAGCCTATGTTTTCAGCTAAATCGACACTGATATTATGTTTTTTACCGTCCACTGCCTGCTCAGCAGACTCTATAAGAGACAGAATAATACCTGGCACGTCAACCGGACTTTTATCTGTCGCAACTTCAGTTGAATCGAGTCGTGACAGTAACAGCAAATCTTCGACTAAACTTTGCATCCTGTTTGACTGTTGCTGCATTTGCACCATCGCTTTCGCCAAGTGTGCAGGTAGCTCTGGCTGGTCTAAAAAGGTTTCTAAATAGCCTCTGATGACTGTCAATGGAGTGCGAAGTTCGTGGGATGCATTGGCGACAAAGTCCTGACGTGTCTGTTCTAGCCTGATTAAATAAGTCATGTCGCGGGCGACTAATAGTTTTTCAGCGTCGCCAAATTCGGTAATTGAATACTGTAATTCTATGGCGCTATTGTGTGGACTGGTTTGAAGCAGTGGCTCTTGGAATTTGCCGCGTTGGTAATAGCGAATAAAATTGGGGTCACGTAATATATTAAACAGAGGCTTGGCTTGGTCTGAAGCTTTTTTAAGACCTAATAAATATTCTGCAGAGCGGTTCCACCACTGCATATTGTTTTGTTTGTCAATAATCACCACCGCGTCTTTTAAGGCTGCAGAAAATTGTTGGAAGCGATTAATTTCAATGAGTAAACCAGATTCTTTTTGCAAGCGTGCTCTTCGATTGCGATACAAGCTATCAAACACTTCCCCCCACTCTCCTTTGGCCTCTGGAGGATCGCTTTGTAAATCTTGCTTTAACCAGTTGTTGAGCTTATAGAGTTGATGCAACTGCATACCCGACCAAAACAGCAACGCGATCACCAAACTCCAGGCAATAGAGTCCAAAATCCAGCCAATCAGCAAAGCGACGCTAATCAGAAGAGTAAATTTGCTCAACGCCAATTGGGAAGATTTTACCAATGGATAAATCCTATTAATAATCTGTGTTGGATTCTAGGGTGTCTGAGCCGAGAAACGGTAGCCAGTACCGCGTACGGTTTGCACTAAATATTCATGGCGCTTGCCGAGGGCTTTGCGCAGCCTTCTAATATGCACATCGATAGTGCGCTCCTCAATATAGACATTTCCGCCCCACACCATATCAAGTAATTGGGCGCGAGAATATGCCCTATCTTGATGGGTCATAAAAAATTGCAGTAGCCGATATTCTGTGGGGCCTAATTCTAATGTGGTTCCTGCAGAACTGGCACGGTGAGAGAGAGGGTCGAGAATAAGCGTGTCGACTTCTACTACTTGATCGATCCCCTTGGGGGTCACTCTGCGCAGCACAGACTTTAAGCGCGCCACTAGTTCTCTGGGAGAAAAGGGTTTGGTTATATAGTCATCAATACCCGCTTCTAAGCCGTGCACTTTATGGTCTTCATCGTCTCTTGCCGTGAGCATAATAATTGGAATATCAGCAGTTTGTTGATCAGCGCGTAAACGTCTTGCCAACTCAATACCGCTCATCTTAGGCATCATCCAATCTAGCAACACCATATCGGGCTTGTTATCTATGATCATTTGTAACGCCAGTGTCGCATTGTCTGCCTCAAAGCAATTAAAACCTGACATCTCTAGTGCTACTGCAATCATTTGTCGGATAGAAGCTTCGTCATCTACAATTAGTATTTTTTTGCCAGATCCCATTGCAACCTCTTTATCTCTATAGGTAAAGTATACATCACTCTTGGAGTAATACATTTTTTGGCGAGTGACTACTTCACTCGAGCTCCTAGCCAATTACTCTAAACACAGATGCCAAGGGTCTGTAAATTCAGACTGGTATCCTGTTGGCAGTTACCCAAGCTATTACAAATTAAGTATGTGACAATATTGTTACATAGGCGAAAAAGACTAATTAATTGGTCCGACACTCTACTGTCTTTATTGTAATATCATAAGTAATTCAACATTAAAGCGATAAAGACAGTTAAACCGGCGTAGTGATTATTTAAAAAAGCTTTAAAACATTTGTCACGTTCACGGTGGCGAGTGAGATATTGCTGATAGATAAAGAAACCACTCATTGCCATTAAGCCCAGATAAAAAAAACTGCCTAGATTGGCGATGATACCCACGGCAATCAGCAGAGATAATGTGACGATTTGCAGCAGCGCATTGATGCTGTTGTCGTGCTTAGCAAATAAAATAGCCGTGGATTTAACCCCGATTTTCAAATCGTCATCTCGGTCTACCATTGCGTACATAGTATCGTAGGCTACTGTCCATGCAATTTTGGCGAAGTAGAGCAGCCAGGCAATAAGCGGGATTTGCTCCATCGTTGCCGTAAAGGCCATGGGGATGCCAAAGCCGAAGGCTGCACCCAGCACCAGTTGCGGTAATTGGGTATATCTTTTCATGAAGGGGTAAGTAAATGCCAGAGCAAGGGCTGCAAACGAAAGATAAACGGTCATGCTGTTAGTCGTTAACAGCACCAGTAAAAACGCACTGGCCATGAGCAATATAAACAGTAAAACTGCTTCTTTGGTAGCGATTAGACCTTGAGCTAAAGGGCGATTAGCAGTGCGTTTTACTTGTCCATCAATTTTTCTATCAGCAATGTCATTGATCACACAACCAGCTGAGCGGGTGAGAAAAACACCGAGTGTGAACACAACCACTAGCTCGGCATCTGGCTTGCCTTCGCTGGCGATCCAAAGCGCCCAAAGAGTTGGCCAAAGAAGCAGATAACTGCCGATAGGTTTATCAAAGCGAGTGAGAGCCGAATAAATCTTAAGTCGCGCTATTAATGTCATGACATCGCTCTACATTGTATAGTGGGGTAATAGTGAGGGCTGATAAGTGATCTGAGTTAATATAGGCAAAAACACTTCACAAACCAAGAGCGGTTTACCCGACAAATAGAAAATAGAACGCCTCGCCCATACTAGTTCGCCGCTGTCTAACTTGATTCGGCTAATTTGAAACATACCTCGCTGCATACTCGGATCAGTAAATAGCATAGTTCCCAGTGAACGGTTGCCTAGCATAGCCAACTGTTTTTGTTTCCCTGTTAATGTCTGGGCTGGAATCACCGTTCGCGCAAACACATAAGTTCGATTTTTTCCCAGTAGCTTTACTTCACGTATTAGGGCAACTTGACGGTGTTTTATGCCTAGGAGCTTGGCTTCACTGCGGCACGGAAAGGACCAGTCTTGTTGTAAAAGCTCCACTCTAAATTGGTTATCACTGGCGACGATTAAATGCTGCGTTAGGGAACCCCTATCACAGAGCCAATTACGCCAAGGCTTTGGGGCTTGGAGGTTATTGGGGCGGCGATAAGTCGTCCATCGGGTACTAAAATTTATGGGTGATAACGCCGCTTTAATAGACACACCAGTACTCCTGTAAATCCTGATAAATGCAGTGTAATATCTGCTTAGATAGTCAGTTATTTTGATCAGTTATTGAGTCAAAAAACCTAAATAAAGTGGATGTTGCTCTTATTGCGGCTATAGTAGCGATTTCTACGCAATGAATACAGTGGTTGCTAAGGTATTTCTTAGATGGCCGTCGTCGCCTCGAATCAACATTAAACAGGACATTAGTGAATTAAGATGGGTAGTCAATTGGCACAGCAACAACTCGATTTGTCTAAGCAGTGGCTCGAAGATGTCGTCATAGGTCTCAACTTATGTCCCTTCGCCAAACCTGTCATTAAAGCCAAAACCATACGTTATGCGCTATCTCAAGCGACAGAATTCGATGAATTGCTAACTTTTTTCTGTGCTGAACTTGCGTCTATAAGCGCCGCTGATGAGCGAGTAATAGCGACAACCATCGTTGTACTGCCAGCCAGTTTGGGTGATTTTTATGACTACTTAGACTTTTTAGCCGCCTGCGAAGCAAAACTACAAGAACGCGCATTGGAGGGCGTGTTACAGTTGGCGAGTTTTCATCCGCTATACCTATTCGCCGGAGTTGAAGCGGATGATATTAGTCATTACACCAACAGATCTCCCTACCCAATGATACATATTATTCGCGAGGCGCAAATGAGCCGAGTATTGGACAAACATCCGAACTCAGACGCGATCCCAGAGCGAAATATAGAGTTGCTTAAAGACATTGGAAAAGACGGCCTAGTTAAAATATTTCCCCCCTTTGCTAATTATTAGTCGGCTAAATATCGCTATGATCTGCACATCAGTGGTGTTTCAACGCGATCTGTACTGCCTTAACCGGGATATTGCATGCAATGCGGTGATGATAGCGTTGTTAGTAATTTTCACAGGCTTTTTTTCGATTGAGCGCCGAACGGGTGTGTCCGGTTGATTGAGAAATAGAAGTCAGTAAAAATAAGGAGCAAGCTAGGGCATGAGCAATTGGTGCAATATTCCGGTTAGTATTCGCCAGCACAGACAATGGCGTTTCTGCTGGTTTGCTTACCCTGATATAGTGCTTTGTCCGCTGCTTTAATAAGTAACATGGGAGAGTTTGAATCGTTGGGGACGTAGCTTGATATTCCTTGACTGACTGTGACAATACCGACAACCTTTGATTGATCATGGGCAATTTTTAAATCCATAACCGCTTGACGTAGTTGCTGAGCCACTCTTTTTGCACCTTGGGTATTGGTCTCGGGCATCAAAATGGCGAACTCTTCTCCGCCATAGCGACAAACCGCATCATAAGGACGACTAAGAGAATCTTGTAATACTTTAGAAATTGAACGCAGTGCAGAGTCGCCGGCTAAATGACCATAGCGGTCGTTAAAAGGTTTAAAAAAATCTACATCTAACATGATCAGTGCCAAGCTTTGATTTGTTCTAGCGCTTCTGCGCCATTCTTGCTCCAGTAGCTTTTCAAATTCGCGTCTATTATTAATACCTGTGAGACCATCAATGCGCGCAGAACGCTCTAAAAAGTCACGGGATTTTTTAAGGTCGAGCATCATCGCTATGCGCGCTTTGAGAATGCCCGATGAGCGGCCTTGAGTGATATAGTCAGCGGCTCCAGCAGAATAGGCAGAGAGTTCTTGTAAGTCACTATCCTCGGCGCCGACGATAGCAATAGGCGTGTAGCTGATTTTCATGCGTTCTATGAAGCTTTGGTAGCCGCGCAATAATTCATACCAGTCCTCATCAGCATGCAAAAGTACTAAATCAGGTGCGTGGTCCTCCGAATTAAACAACTGCTTAAGTTCTTGCATTGATGCGGGAAGCAATAAATTATAGTCGCTTTTAATCACCTCTATAGGGGCCCACATAGCCGTTATATCATAAGTACAAAGAATGGCGATCGAGTGCAAACTGGACGAGCAATGTGGTCTTTTAGAATTACTTTTTAGGCTCTGTTCCTCTCCTGCAAAAAAAGCTTTGATGTCTTCGATACTTGGCAGCCCTAAGAGTTTTCTATCGTCGGCAGCAATGGTCGAGGGAATACGCGACCCCACTTTACTTTTATCCCACTGGGAGTGCCAAATTTCCAGTTGTTGTTCACACTCTTCTTCGACTTCAAGGTCAACAGGCAGACCCGATTCTTCAATGCATTTGAATATAACACTAGGGCAAGAAATGTCTTTCCCTTCAACCCAAAGGGCAGTGTAAAAGGTTGCTCTTAAGGTATTGGCTCTGGCTTTATCTATTGCTTGTGCAGCGATGACGCACAAAATAGCCAAGCGGCTGTCAGGTCTTTCTAGAGGGAGGGTTAAAGGAACGTCTTCGGCGAGTGAACGCACCGCAAACACATCGCTGGCAAGTTCAGTTAGAATATCCGGCCGGTTTCCATATAATCCTAAATCAGGAGCGTGCTCAACGAGTCTAAATTCGACGTTATCTAAAAATGCTAAGCTTTTCAGCTTCTCGTGTAGCGCATAGCTGTATGGGCAATTTAAATCACCATAAACTATGTAGTCATTCATTAGTATTACTGCGCATTATACGCCTATTAGTAAGGTGAATGGGGTGGCTTGCATTATCTGTTACAGTAATTATAATCTTTAGTGCAATATAATGCACTGTGACTTAAAGTTCAGCGTTTGAAAGATATCACAATATGATCTAATAAACTTGTATTAGCACAGACATTGTAAATTATTTAATGATTTTTTTTGGTCAATAGTTTGCATGTCTAATACAGATCTCGAGTCTGAGAGAAGTGGCCCATAGCCCCCAAATGATGATTATGCCTTTCTGATACTGAGTATTTAAATGAAAAGAGACTTTTGCATTAATAAGCGAGAGCAGGTGGGACAAGTCAAAAACATGCAAAAAATCGGATTTTATACTTATAAATGAAGATTTCGAGTTTTTTTAACGCCGTATCACTGAGCCTAGTCATCGCGCACAGGTCTTAAAAAAATATTTTAGTGCAGGGTTGAATATCTAATGAAAAAATTAATAATAGCGCTGGCAGTTACCTCATTCTTGTGGTCCAGACTCGCGAAATTCAGGCCCAGGAAAAAACTGCAAGATCGGTCACTGAAATAGCCAAAGGTATTTACCGGCTTAAAAATAATGCGCATTAATCTATAGTGGTCATAACAGTTGAAGGTGCTGTAGTTATAGACCCTATTAATGCTGATGCCGCTAAGTGGATAAAGTCTGAAGTAGCTAAGTTAACAAAGAATCCTGTGAGCCATCTAATCTATAGCCACAGTCATGGCGACCATGCATCAGGCGCAAGCTTACTTGCAGAGAACGCAACGGTTATTGCCCAAGCTAGTGCCCCTGCCAGTATTGATGGAGTGGTGCCAACGCTTCGGTTTGACGAGACGCATGAGCTAAACATTGGCAGTAAAACATTTGAGTTGACTTGGTTAGGCCCAGGCCACGGTAAAGATCTTATCGCTGTAGCGGTAAGACCTGAAAATGTTGCCTTCATCACTGATGCCGTATCTCCTAAGCGTTTACCATGAAGAAATATGGGTGGAGCCAATATTGATCATTGGATTGATCAAGTAAAAAAAGTTGAATCCTTAGACTTTGAAATTTTCGCACCTGCCCCCGGTTAGGGAGGTATCAAAGCAGATACTGCAGATGTCAGAGTGTATATGCAAAAGTTAAAATCATCTGTTCTAGCCGGCCTAATAGCGGGCAAAACTGTCGATCAAATCAAAAAAGAAGTCGCCATGGTTGAGTACCAGGACTGGATTCAATATGAGAACTGGTTGCCTCTAAACATTGAAGGTATGGCAAATTTTCTACTATCAAGCGGGCGAGTAACGAGTAACTAGCTAGTTTTTTGGTTATTTGAGATATTTGGCTCTAAGCATCGAGCCAATTCGATATTACTTAGCTTTTTAAAAGCAGTCCTAGCTAGACTGCTCTACCGTGTTTTGCATCTCATTGAGTGTTTGATGGCGTACATTCTTGCCACTGACTAGATAGATAATATGTTCAGCCATATTACGTGAGTGATCGCCGATTCTCTCTAGTGAACGCAGTACCCAAATGACGTTCAAACAGCTTGAAATAGAGCGTGGATCTTCCATCATTAAGCTGACTAATGTGCGCATGGCAGAACGGTACTCTTGATCGACAGCTCTATCATTTTTGGCGACCTTCAACGCTTGTTCTGTGTCGGCACGTGCAAAAGCCGTTAATACATCTTTCACCATAGAGCGTACTAAATTGGCTATGTGTCTTACCTCTTGGAAGCCATGCTGTGATCCGCCTAACGAATTGAGTTCAATGGTTTGTCGACATATGCGTACGGCTTCATCGCCCATGCGTTCCAGGTCAACCACGGCCTTAGAAATAGACACTATTAAACGTAAGTCAGAGGCGGCGGGCTGGCGTCTGGCAATGATACTGGTGCAGCGTTCATCAATGCGCAGTTCCATTGCGTTGGTTTGCACATCGATGGCCAATGCCTTTTCTGCCAGTTTTAGATCTCCGCTCAGGAGCGCTTCCACTGACTGGTGTACTTGACGCTCGACGATGCCGCCCATTGCTAAAAGCTCTGTACGAATCTGCTCTAATTCATCGTTAAATTGCTTGGATATATGGCTAGAAAAGCCTTCAGTATTTGCTTCAATGGTTGTCATAATATATGTCCTCAAGTTGTCTTGAAACTATCCAAATCTGCCCGTGATATAGTCTTCTGTTTGTTTTTTCTCAGGGCGTGTAAACAAAGTATCTGTTACCCCAAACTCTATAAGATCACCCATGTACATAAAGGCAGTATAATCTGAAACACGCGCGGCTTGTTGCATGTTATGAGTGACAATAATAATCGTAAAATCTTTTTTTAATTCGTGAATTAGCTCTTCAATTTTTAGTGTAGAAATAGGATCTAGCGCCGAGGCTGGCTCGTCTAACAGCAACACTTCGGGTTTAACCGCGATAGTGCGAGCAATGACCAAGCGTTGTTGCTGGCCTCCAGATAAACCTAATGCGCTGTCGTGGAGTCTATCTTTGACTTCGTCCCACAGAGCCGCAGATTTTAGAGCCCATTCAACGGTCTCATCAATCAGCCGCTTCTTCTTAACCCCTTGAATACGCAAACCGTAAGCGACATTCTCATAAATGCTTTTCGGGAAAGGGTTAGGTTTTTGAAAAACCATACCGATACGGCGGCGTAACTCGGCTACATCCACATCTTTTGCGTAAATATTGGCTTCGTCCATATTGATGGCGCCACCGATGGAGCAACTATCTACTAAGTCATTCATTCGGTTAAAACAGCGCAATAAGGTTGATTTCCCACAGCCTGAAGGTCCAATAAACGCGGTGACTCGATTTTTTGGAATATCCATCGTGATACCGTGTAACGCTTGTTTATCAGCGTAGGACACGGTTAAATCACGAGTGTTGAGTATGATTTCTTCATCGGCGAATTTTAAATTTTCTTGGCCTTTTAAAATTGAACTCAAATCAATATTAGCGGTTTTAACATTTGACATAGTGGTATCCTAAAATCTTTATAATTGAAAATTACACATCTAGTGATTTGTATTTTTCACGTAGCTTGTTGCGAATTGAGACCGCCGATAAATTCAGCAATGCGATAACCACAATCAGTAAGAAAGCCGTGGCATAGACAAGTGGCCTGGCGGCTTCTACATTTGGGCTCTGGAAACCTACATCGTAGATGTGGAAACCTAAATGCATAATTTTTTGATCTAAATGTAAATACGGGTAGTTCATATTAAGGGGCAGCGTCGGCGCGAGCTTGACGACACCGACTAACATTAAAGGTGCAACTTCACCGGCGGCTCTGGCGATGGCTAAAATGACGCCAGTCATCATCGCTGGGCTTGTCATAGGCAAAATGATCTTAAACAAGGTTTCAGCCTTTGTTGCGCCAAGCGCTAGGGAGCCCTCTCTTAAAGCGCTCGGGATCCTGCTTAATCCCTCCTCTGTAGCGACAATTACCACTGGCACAGTTAATAGCGCTAAAGTGATAGAGGCCCAGAGTAAACCACCAGTACCGAACGTCGGAGAAGGCAGTGCTTCAGGGTAGAATAGCTGATCTATTGAGCCGCCTAATACATAGACGAAGAAGCCAAGCCCGAAAACGCCATAAACAATAGAAGGTACTCCGGCTAAGTTATTCACTGCAATGCGAATGAGACGTGTAGTAAAGGTTTGCTTTGCGTATTCACTTAGATACACGGCGGCAACTACGCCAAAAGGTGTGACCATGATGGACATTAAAATAACCATCATCACCGTACCAAAAATTGCCGGAAAAATTCCTCCTTCTGTATTTGCTTCTCGAGGATCTTCAGAGAGGAACTCCCACAATTTCTCAAAATAGTGGATAACCTTTTGATCTACTCTCATATCATTGGCGCGAAAAATGCGCACTAAGTTGGAAATTTGAATAGGTACTATTTGGCCTGTAGAGACTTCAACGCTGATACTATCGCGGTTGATTTTTGAGTAGAGGTCGATTAGCGCTTGTTCTAAAACAAGGTATTCTTCTTCAAGCACTTGTCGCTGTGCAGCGATTTCTTTCAGTGCTTGGCTATCATCTTTTCCTTCAAGCTCCAAGCGGCGTTGATCTAAACGCAGGCGTTCCAACTGGTAGTTAATATTGCCAATTTGATCTTTTTCTATGTCATTAATCCATTTTTTCAGGTCCTGCGCGCGACGCATACTTTGATCAACCTGTTGCCACAAACTCATGTATTCAGGGCTTTTAGCATAGCTATCTATAGAGGCAATGGTTGTGTCGGCCCGCTTAAAGCTGCGAATATAACCGTATAGATTACCCCATTCGTAACGCTCTGCAGAAAATAACATCGCGGGGGTCGCTTGTTCGCTCAAGTTTCTGTCGAGTACCCAAGAAAAATCGATGCCACCAATATCACGGTTGCCAGTTTTAAACAGCTTGCGCTCTAAACTGTCAATACCCACGGCAACGGATATGCCGGCATCGCGCAATTGGGTGGCGCTTACCTGCTCCGTTTGAACTATTTCACCTATGACTATTCGGTTGTTGTTCAGTTCTGTATAAGTGGCTTGAATGACATCAGCAGGCCAAAAATGAGAGAGCCCGCGCACCGCAATTAAGCCAATTAAGCTGACCACCATAATCACACTAATAGCCACGGCACCGGCGTTTAACCAGATCCAAGGTGAGCCAGATTTGGTCCAGCTAGAGATGGATGTTTTCATTTTAAATACCTTTATAAAACTTATAGCGAGCCATATTTAGTGCGCAGTCTATGCCGGATTACTTCGGCAAAAGTGTTGACGACGAACGTAAACAAGAAAAGTGAAAAAGCGGCTAAAAATAGAATCCTATAATGTGTACTTGACACTTCGGCTTCTGGCATTTCAACAGCGATATTAGCGGCGAGTGTGCGCATGCCCTCGAAAATGTTAACATCCATGATAGGTGTATTTCCTGTCGCCATCAGCACAATCATTGTCTCACCTACTGCCCGGCCCATACCGACCATTAGCGCAGAAAAGATACCTGGGCTAGCGGTGGGTAAGACGACCCTGACTAATGTTTGCCAAGGTGTCGCTCCAAGAGCGAGAGAACCGTAAGTTAAATGTTTAGGAACTGAGAAAATAGCATCCTCAGTAATAGTGAAGATAGTGGGAATTACCGCAAAGCCCATCGCAATGCCAACCACGAGAGCATTGCGCTGATCGAAAGGAATGCCCGCTTCATCTGTTATCCATCGGCGCAGATCTCCACCGAACAGCAGTGCTTCGACATTCGGCGCGAAATATATGCTTAGCATAGTGGCTATAATCACGACAGGCACTAGCAGAGCCGCGTCCCATCCATTGGCCACCAAATTACGCACTGACTTGGGAAGGTTTGCCCAGCCAAAACCAAAACCGAGTATAGCGATTGGAATCGATAGCAGAGTGAGGAATATCCCCGCGAGGTTATTTTCAATAAAGGGCGCTAACCAAAGACCCGCCAAGAAGCCTAAAATGACGGTCGGTAGCGCCTCCATTAGCTCTATCAGTGGTTTGACTTTACGGCGCATGGCGGGGGCCATAAAATAAGCCGTATAAATAGCGCCGCAAATGGCTAATGGAGTGGCGACTAGCATAGCGTAAAATGCTGCTTTTAAGGTGCCAAAGGCAAGTGGCATAAGGCTATATTTAGGTTCGAAATCATTATTAGATGCCGACGACTGCCAAATATATTCGGGCTCTTCATACCCTTCATACCAGACTTTTTCCCAGAGTGCCTGCCAAGAGATAT
Source organism: Gammaproteobacteria bacterium (assembly GCA_034111875.1). GTDB lineage: Bacteria > Pseudomonadota > Gammaproteobacteria > Pseudomonadales > Balneatricaceae > Rs1. The sequence continues at coordinate 22,861 of JAWUWK010000128.1, read as the reverse complement.
CTGGATGCTCGTTATCTACTTTCCATAGCGTAAGCATCCCTTGCTGTTCAACTAGCAGCGCATTGGAGCGAGGCGAGTAGGTAATAGCAGCGGTTCCTTGGCCGGTTATATCTGCACTGAGAACCTGCCGGTTTGCGGTTGCATTATAAAGATTCAGCTCGCCACTGCTATTGACCATGGCAAAGCCTTTACGACGGTGTTCCATCGCTATCACAGCAATTGGCTGATCAGTCTGTGCAAACTCCCTGATCTTTTCTAAAGCCCAATTGTTTTGATCATCTCTGACTAAAAACCACTGCGAGATCAAGCCATTTTTCTCGCCTACAATAAGTGAATTATTGCCGACTAATAGGGAAAATGAACTGAGTTTATCAGCGCTTGCATCAATCACTTGGACTAACTGCTGTGCACTCTCTTGTTGTGTATCAACGAGGGCGATTTTACCTTGCTCGTCAGTTGCCAGTAGCCAGCGTTTACCAGGCAAGAGTAATAGTTTATCGATAGCAAAATCATAGGCCGGCAACGGTTTGAATTCGCTGGTTATTTCTAATTCATCACTGAATAAGTTTTGTTCGGCGACGATAACCGTTTGAGTTAACTGTTGTGCTTTACCGGCGACAATAGACCAGTTCTCATCTTCGTTAGCAATGGCCAGGATTTCAACCGCCGTAGCAGCTACTTTGAAGGGACTCTCCCCTAAAGGGTAACTAATCGAGGGCGTGATGATGCGGCTACCATTGGGATAAGTGCTAGTGTATTCGTGTTTCATCACTAACACTTCACCATTATCAAAACCGACGGCAAATATTCTCGAAGCCTCAGATACAATCGCAAAGCTGGTTACCTTGGCTCCGAAGGGAGCTGCAATTAGCTGTTGGGAAATGACGGTGCCAGTGAGGGCGTTAAAGAAAATGATCTGTTGGTCAGCGTTAATGCGCAGGCCAATTTCTACCTGTTCATCTAACGCTAGGTATAAACTTTGTCCGCCACCAGGGCTTAGGTATTGGACGGCTGTAGTGTCTTGCTGTGACCAACGTTCAATTTCAGCGGCTTTGAACAGTGGAATAATTTCCCAGAGTAAATAGAAAAAGATTAACAGTATCGCAACTATGACACTGAACCCGCCCGCCGTGATTGAAGCTGTTGCCAATCGATTTTTAAAGGCGCGAAATCGACGGTTTCGAGCCATCGCCTGAGTATTAAAGCTGATGTCAGGCGTTTTAGAATTAGAGGTATTGCTCATGCTTAATTGTCCAATTATAAAAGCTATGAATACAATATAGGGGTTTTATGTGACAGTAAGATGACAGTGGTGCCTAAAGTTAAAATAAGCTTGTACTAAGGGTTGGTTCGATCAACCGAAAATAGCGCTGCGGTGCTGCTCTAGGAGGCTGTCATACTAAGGTTAATCTACTGCGAAAATTAGAATTTGGTAATACTCCTAGCTTTTTCTCCACGATCGGCAAGTTCGATAAGCTTCGATGTTATCCATCAAGTGTATGTGACGACAACAATCTATATGAATGTCACAGCCACCCGCCTGCTAACAATTTCTTCAGTCAACACCCTAAGCAAGGTTAGTGTGAATTGGTTCATGTGGTACTGTTTTAATTAATCACAAAATCGCGAAATCGGATGTAGCAAATCATTCTTTACCTAGAGTCAAAATTATTGATCAGTAAAATAAGATAAGAGCAACTAAAGTTCCTCTTATCTATTTAGGCTGACTTAGCTTATAGGCCTAAAGCCTTCATTTGTTTCATAACAACTTTCGCAGGAAGGGGAATGTAGCCATCTTTGACGACCACTTCTTGTCCTGATCTAGACATAACCATCTTCAAGAATTCACGTTCCATAGGAGGCAGTGCTTGGCCCGGCTTTTTGTTAACATAAACGTAGAGAAAACGTGATAATGGGTAAATGCCTTTTACAGCACTTTCAGGTGAGGCGTCAATAAAAGTGCCTCCTTGTTTTTTAGAGAGAGGCAATGCACGTACAGAAGAAGTCTGATAGCCAATGCCTGAGTAGCCGATACCATTGAGTGAGGTCGATACTGATTGTACAACAGAGGCAGAACCTGGTTGCTCATTGACGCTGTTGCGGAAGTCACCTTTGCAAAGTGCTTTATTCTTGAAGTAACCATAAGTACCAGAGACCGAGTTACGCCCGAAAATCTGAATATTCTTAGTGCCGATATCGCCACTGAGGCCTACATCGCTCCACTTATTGATGGCTGTGTCGCCACCGCACTTGCGAGTTGAAGAGAATATAGCGTCAAGCTGCGCAATGCTCATGCCTTTGACAGGGTTATCTTTGTGGACAAAGACGGCCAGTGCATCGATAGCAACTGCAACTGCTGTTGGCTTGTAACCGTACCTCTTCTCAAAAGAAGCGACTTCTTTGTCTTTCATCTTTCGGCTCATGGGTCCTAAGTTAGAAGTCCCTTCTGTGAGTGCTGTAGGGGCAGTAGAAGAACCTGCGGCTTGAATTTGGATATTTATATTTGGATAGTAGCGTTTGAACGATTCTGTCCAAAGTGTCATAAGATTAGCTAAAGTGTCAGATCCAACGCTTGATAGATTGCCTGATACACCTGAAGCTTTAGTGTAAAGTGGTAAATCTTTGTCTAACAATTCCGAAGCATTTAGCGTTAAAGTCGAAGTACAAAGAGCGGCCGCGGCCATTATTTTGATCATTGGTTTCATGCTAAGCTCCTGAAAGCTATATTTAGGAAGTGAATTTGTTTTGATGAGCCCACTTTAAAAGTTATATGTGACAATGATGTGACAGTCTTAAAAAAAATCTTCTAGAGACCCTCGCACGACTACTGCGACCAGTAATACGCCGTTAAAAACAAACTAAAAATCCTCATTGATAAAAATACACTGCAGTTTTTATTATGTTTTTTCCTTATAGAAGCTTAGCCCGTTACTGAGTATAAAGGCCTTAAATTAATACTCCTCGGCAAAAGGAGAAGCAATAAGCTGTGAGGTCGTTTTTCGATGAAACTTAAACGCACAGGAGTGATCTCTGGTGCAGGTTTACCTAACAGGGCTATTCTCATAAATGGCTAAGCTGTTCGCAGAACATTTCATTAGGTTTGTTCCTGAAAATGTCGCTGGTGGATAACATTATTGAGTGTATGATCGACGCAGATACCCTCTGCTAATCTTCTAGGGACAAAGATCGTCTGTCTGAATCAAAAATAAATCCTCTAGAGGTTTTTTGCAGATAGTCATGAGATGGTAAATGGATGTATAATAACAAAATATATATTCTCGGCGCCTACCTGCTTTATTCAGTGAGTTACGTTGCACTCGGAATCGGCATAAATGATAATGATCACTTACTGGACTTTACGATGGATACTTCTGAGAAGCCTTTAGCGCCGTTGGGCGAATTGAGTTTAATGTTGCCTGCCGATAGTCAGGCAACTAATATGTTTGGTGACATATACAGTGGTTGGGTTGCTTCAAAGGCCGTATTAGCCGCTGAAATTCGCTCTGGAGAACTTGCCAAGGGGCGCGTAGCGACAATATCTGTCGGTTCTATGGAGTTCATGTCCCCCGTTTTAGAAGGCACTATACTTAGTTACTATACTGAATTATTGGAGCAGGGGAACAGCTCAATGACGATTAAAGTTGAAGTCTGGGCGAAGTGTCCGGATGGATCTGACCTGAGAAAAATTTCTGAAACCAACTGCGTACAAGTCGCTATAGATGGCCATGGTCATATTCGCAGTTTGAGCTTTGGCCAATAAGTAAACGAGACAAAAAAACCGGCTCAGATGGTATATGACTCAACTTCGCTCAGTTGTTACTTCTTTTTTTCTATATTCATAACCTAGTGCTGAGATATATAAAGGTTATAAATACCCTCTTTATTTTTTGCATACCACTGACTAGCCCTCGCTGAGCAAAGGCTCTATTGCGGCATTTATGGCGGCTCTTCGAGCGGATACTTTAGGGTCGTTGAGACGAACTCTCGCATTAGGCCGCAATACATCAGTAGAATTAACCGGCCGACTAAAAACACTTAACAACATAGGTTTGAAGAATGTTAGAGATAAGTGGGGATAGTTCGGATCGAAACTGGCTTGATCCCAAACTTCACAGAAATAGACCGCATCATCGAACAGTGGATGATGGCGAAACTGATCTCTTTCATTTGGATTACCAGCCGTGTGTTCTGCATAGTATTTACGCTGAAAAACTCCGTGCTTTTCGATCACCCAGCGACATTGTTCTCTTACATAGGGCGTCAGAATGAGAGCGGCATATTGAGCGTGATTGTAAGGGGCATAAAGGTCGCCAATGTCATGCAATAAGGCGCTGACAATCCAGTCAGTATCGGCGCCGTCCCAATAGGCTCGAGTCGCGACTTGTAAACTGTGTTCTAAGCGAGTCACTTGATAGCCCGATAGAGAGTTATCTAGTGCTGCCAAGGCACTGTAAAGTCGGGTTCCAACGGCAGAGGCGTATTCAACTTCTAAGGCTTCAAGGAATTGGTAATCTTCTTTATCACCGTCAATCATTTGCGTAAATTTAGCTTTTTTTAGCATGCCTCTTGTCCATTATTATTGATATTACGCAGGGTTATCTCCACTGTCTATTGGCAACCCGGTATAAGCTTTTGAGTCCGTCTCTGTCTATGTAGCAACCTTGTAAGTGACGCACACCTTGTCGAGGGTCAAACGCGGTGCGCCCGTGCACTATTCGATTGTTATCGAACATCATAAGCTCTGCTGTACAAAGTTTAAATTTCTTTTCAAACCTCGAGTCTTGCATCAAAGTACCCAGCAGTTTTCTGGCCTGTTGATAATGCTGCAATCGGGCTTCTGGTAGCAAGGGCAAATCATCTAACCTTGGACTGTAGTGTATACCTGAAACATTGCCCAAGGCGTCTTTTTCAATCAGAGGGTGGAAGGAAATCAGTTCAGTACCAGAATCAAAAAAACCAAAGCGCACGACGGTGTCGGTGAGTAACTTAAAGCCTTCGGGGTCTTTTGCCTTTAGCGCGGCTATGATGCTCAAACCATCTGCTAAAGTAGAATAACCGCCTTCAGTGTGATTTTTTAAACAGTGTAATAGCTGGATGCCAGGCACTGGATCTCTATAGGGATTGTCTGTATGAGGACCTATGGCGTGGGGTGTGTAAGCCAAATCATTGGCATTAGGTTTAGAGTATACTTCAAAATATTGACCAAAGTTGGTGTCGCGTACTTTACCAAAATAATTGGCAATGCTCAAAATACTATCGCGCTCAGTCGGTGTGTTTTGCAGAATAATGTAGCCGTAACGTAAAAATTGCTTAATTGACTGTAAAAATAAAGCACGATTAGATATGAGCTCTTGCCAGTCATAAGTGGCATCCAGTTTTGTCTCTGCCAGCCAAGGGGTCAACGGCGGTAAATCTTGATCAACATTCGCAATCAGGCCCGTTAAATAATCCACAGGGTAAGTGTATTGATAGCCGTCGCTAAATTTAACATCGATACTTGTAGAGCCGGCGGTGGCTGCACTAATCGATAATTCAGGGTCGAGCAAGTGGGGATTAAATAAACGCTGCTTAGTTTTTGTATCAACTTGTGTGGGATCCAGAGTACGCTCCCTTAACCAGAGTGCAGGCAAGGGTGTTTTAAGGCCATTAATATCTATGCAAATTTGCCAGTTTTTATTATATTTCTCTATGTGAATACTCATTGTGTTATTTTGTCTTTATTGATGAAGATCTGTTGATTTGATCATGCTGATGTCTGATTAACAATTAGCTAAAAACTAATGAAGGTATAAGATAAACTTATGCAGAGAATGATTTCTAAACTACCACCGCAAAAAGCGCTTTTAGCGTTTGAAGCAGTGATGCGACTTGGTACCGTTACCGCCGCCGCTAAAGAGCTCACCAGTACCCAGCCGGCGATATCTCAGCATATAAAAAATTTAGAAATAAACTTAAATGCGCAACTTTTTAATCGACGCGGGAGATTGTTGGCTCCGACTGATACGGCGCGTGAATTTTATCAAACAATAGCACCTTTATTAAATGAGATAGCAACAGCAGCTGAAGAGTTGAGAGTCGCTTCACTGTCTAGTAATTTAATCAATATCGTCTGTAACTCTGGGCTAGCACACTTTTGGTTTTTACCTCTGCTGCCTATTTTGCAAGAAAAGCACCCACAATTGGTGATCAATATCAGTGTATCTGACTTTGCTGAGTATTTTCCCGATAGAGCCTTAAGGTTGAGCTTTGGCCAGTTCAGTGATAGTAAGCATCAGCACAGGCTTTTTATCGAGCAAGTGTTTGCTATCTGCAGCCAAGACTACGCCAAGGCCAATCAGTTAGGTCTGCATTCAACTCTGGCGGATTTATTAGCACAGCCTCTAGTACATTTAGATACCAGTGATCAGCGATGGCTTAATTGGCAGCGATGGCTGGGGGGGCAGAATTTAGCTTTGAAAAAAACCGAGTCATTAATTCAGTTGGGTAATTATCACTCTGTAATTAATGCGGTGTTGCAGGGCCAAGGGGTCGCGCTAGGTTGGCAGTGTTTAATACAGCCATTATTAAATCGACAGCAGTTAGTGCAAGTGACCAGTGTTGAGCAAAGCCGTGAAGACTTCGGCTACTTCATAGATAGCGAATTGGCGACCGGCGAAGGAGATCGATTAGTGATCGACTTTTTAAAACAGGCCGCCAGCCAGCAGTGATTTAGATCCGCTACTCGCTTAGCGCTTTTGCCAAATCAGTAGCTGATTGTTTGCCGGCATCAGATGATCTGTCATAAAATCTAAATAATGCTCTTTCGCTAATTGGGCTACCGCTTCAAAATCGCGGACGCCACTGAGACGGTCTCTGCTTTGTAACCAAGCTTCAAAGTTTGCATTCGAAGGGCTGGTAAATTCATTTTGATATTTGAATGGGCCGTAACAACAAAATATCCCCTCTTGAGTCAAATGCTCTGATAGTTGGCTAAACAGTGCTTTAACACTATCCCAACTCATAATGTGCAGAGAGTTGGCGGTGTAAATTATATCGTATTTTTCCAGCGGCCATGCTCGGTTGACATCTAACTCAAGCGGGGGTGGTAGGTTTGCCAATTGAGTTTCAGCTAAGTTTAAGCCTAAATCCGCTAGCCAGTTACCTCTATCGGTGCACTGCCAATGCAATTGAGGAAAACGGGCGCAAAAATGGATAGCGTGTTGGCCTGAGCCACTGCCAATTTCCAATAGGCTTATACTCTTGCGCAGCCAGGGACTTAAGGTGGTTAAAATAGCCTCTTGATTGCGTTGACAAGATTCACTGAAATTGCGCATGTTACTCCTGTTGTTGGTTTTCTTAATACGCAGCGACTCAGCGACGGATTTTAAATTGCTTCTAAGGTAGTGAAACCTAGCACTAGCCATTTAGTGCCTGCATCATCGAAATTCACTTGCACTCGAGTTTTGGCACCAGTGCCTTCTGCACTGAGCACAATGCCCTCGCCAAAACTGTCATGATAAACTCTTTGACCAATGTGCAGGCCACTGTGTTGTGGTTCCTCTTGAGTGTAAGTGCTTACTCTTGGTCTCGCGGTTAACGGTCTGCTAACCGTTGCATTCAAGCGAACTTCTTCGACAAGTTCTATAGGGATCTCATTGATGAAACGAGAGGGACGATTGTAATTCTCTTGGCCATACATGCGTCTAGATTCGGCGTAAGTGATAAATAGTTTTTTCATTGCGCGGGTTATGCCGACATAACATAGGCGGCGCTCTTCTTCCATGCGGCCCGTCTCTTCTGCGGATTTGCTGCCTGGAAACAGCCCTTCTTCCATGCCTACCATAAACACTAGCGGGAATTCTAATCCTTTGGAGGAGTGTAAAGTCATGAGCTGCACGCTGTCTTGGTTTTCATCTGCTTGCGCCTCCCCTGCATCTAGTGCGGCTCGGTCTAAGAAGTCGGCTAAAACGGAGGTTGCCTGTTCTTCTTCGCCTTCGTCTTCAGTGTGCATCCACTGTTGGTTAAACTGTTTGGCGGCATTGACTAATTCTTCCAAGTTTTCAATGCGTGACTGAGCCTTTTCGCCCTTTTCTTTCATGTGATGTGGAATCAAGCCTGAGAGTTGAATTGCATGATCGGCAATCTCTTCTAACTTAGTGCCTTGAGTGTCGCTGTCGAGTTGGTTTACTAAATTCAGAAAACCTTGAAGTGCCTCGGCGGCTTTTGCTGGAATTTTTTTGTATTCAACTACCTCATTGGCAGCGCGCCACATTGAAATATCTTCTTCTCTTGCCTGTACACGAATCACTTCTATAGTCCGAGTGCCAATGCGCCGGCTCGGTACATTGATAACCCGTTCCATCGCGGTGTCATCTTCTCGGTTAGCGATTAAGCGCATGTAAGCGAGGGCGTTCTTAATTTCCAAACGATCGTAAAAGCGATGTCCACCATAAATTTTATAAGGTACGCCCGCGCGAATTAAGCTCTCCTCCATTACCCGAGACTGAGCATTTGAACGGTACAAAATAGCTGATTCTGCACGTAAATTGCCTTGTTCTTGCCACTTTTGTATTTGTCCAACGATGAATCGTGCTTCGTCTTGCTCATTGAACGCGGCGTAGAGGGCTACTTTTTCGCCATCACCCCCCTCAGTCCACAGTTGCTTACCTAAACGACCAGTGTTATTGGCAATCACCGCATTAGCCGCGGTCAAGATAGTACTAGTGGAACGGTAATTTTGCTCTAGCTTGACTTTACTGGCGCCTGGGAAGTGCTGGTCAAAATTTTGAATATTTTCTATTTTCGCCCCGCGCCAGCCGTAGATTGATTGGTCGTCATCACCTACCGCCATGAGTTTGCGCTCATGCCCTGTCAGCAATCTCAACCATGCATACTGGATGGCGTTGGTATCTTGAAATTCGTCGACCAGTATGTAGCGAAAGCGCTCTTGGTAGTGCATCAGCAAACTCGGTTTGAGGTCGCGTAATAATTCAAGGCAGCGCAATAGCAACTCACCAAAATCTATCATGCCCCCACGGTCGCAACTCTGCTCGTAAACCTGGTAAACTTTAATCAACATTTGTTGTTGCGGATCGTTAGTGCGCTCTATGTGTTTACTGCGCAAGCCCTCATCTTTTTGCGCATTAATAAACCATTGGAACTGCTTGGAAGGCCATTGCTTATCGTCTAAGGCGAGTTCTTTGCAAATTCGTTTTAGCAGCCGGTGTTGGTCTTCACTGTCCATGATTTGGAAGTTTTCTAGCAGGTTGGCATCGTGCCAATGGGTACGTAAAATTCGATGGGCTAGACCATGGAAAGTGCCAACCCACATCCCCTGGGGGTTAACACCTAGTAACTGTTCTATGCGTGCACGCATTTCTTTGGCGGCTTTATTGGTAAAAGTAACTGCCAGCAGGGAATAAGGTGACATACCTTCAGTTTTAACCAGCCAGGCGATACGGTGAATCAGTACGCGGGTTTTCCCCGACCCAGCACCCGCCAAGACCAACATGTTTTCCACAGGGGCTGTCACCGCCTCGCGCTGTGCATCGTTTAAGCCATCAATAATTGTTGTAACATCCATAAACTACCTACTTGATTATAACGATTTAAACTGGAAGTGTAGAAGGGTTGGCTCGACGATATAACAGTACCGCTTTTTGCTCGTCTGGATCTTTGATGACCATTTCACTACTGTTCCGGCCCGCTTGTTCAACACCATAGGCAGGTATTAAACGCGACAACCAAAAGCGCATGGCGGCTGTTTGGGTTAACTGTGGCCAAGCTAATCGTTCAACCTCAGTGAAAGCTCTGGTCATATTATAGGCGCTTAGCAATGCCTGTTCTTTTAAAGGGTCGATGCTGTTATCTGGGTCTCGGCACCAATCATTGGCGACAATAGCTAAATCGAATAACATATAGGCGGTGGCTGAGTTGTAAAGGTCGATAATGGCCTTAATTTTACGGCCATCGAAGAGTACATTATCGTGAAATAAATCACCGTGAATGACTGTTAAAGGCAGCTGCTTACCGTATTGGGTCAGCAGTTTGTCAAAACGTTGTACTTCATCTTGCAAAAGCAGAGCGTCTTCTGGGTTTAAATGCTTGCGAATATTTAAACTTTCGCGGCGCCACCAGTAAAGACCGCGATGGGAATTGCGTTTTAAGAAAAAATGTTGAGCGCCGAGGTGAAATTCAGCCAATTTAGTGCCAATATCAGCACAGTGTTCGACGCATAATTCACTCTGCTCTAAGTGATGACCTTCTAGGCGATTCTGTAGTAGGGCTGGTTTGTGCTTAATGCATTTTAACGCGATACCATTTTTGTCTTTTATAGGATAGGGAACGGGTAGTCCTCTATCCGCTAACCAAGTGGCTAGTTCAACAAAGAACGGCATGTCCTGCATACTGAATTCTTCAAAGAGCGTAAGTACATAGTCACTTTGAGCCCCCTGGTGGTTAAGAGTGACGAAATAGTTCGTGTTTTCAATTCCCCCCTCGATACCTTTAAAACAGACGAACTCACCTAAATCGTAGTCTGCTATAAAATCGATAAAATCTGCTGTTTCAAGATGTGTATAAACTGCCACTAAATCACCGTAAAAATTCTTTGTAAGAGATGCCATTGATTAAAAATTAAGGCACTCAAGAAACGTTTAAAAAGATAGCCAAATAATACGGGGTTAGCGGTTTAAGTACTACTGACTTTGTAGGGAAATATGCAAAGCCTCAGTTTAAATGTAAAGACATATCTATGCTGATTTTGCCGGAGGGGATATACTGCCGTCTTTTGAATTATTTGGAATATACTATGCCTAATCCGTCACTTATCCTCGTCGATGGCTCTTCATACTTATACCGCGCTTTCTTTGCCTCCCAACAAGCGGATCTTCGTACGAGTGACGGATCCCCCAGTGGCGCCGTGCGCATTGTGACGTCAATGATGCGATCGTTAGTGAGTCAGTATCCGAATAGCCAAATAGCGGTGGTATTTGATGCGAAAGGCAAAACCTTCCGCGATGAAATTTACCCGGAATATAAAGCTAATCGCCCCTCTATGCCAGATGATTTACGTACTCAAATAGCGCCGATACATAACATCATACGCGCCATGGGTTTCCCGCTGATTATGATTGAGGGAGTAGAAGCGGATGATGTCATAGGTACTTATGCTCAACAAGCCACAGAGGCTAAAATCTCTTTATTGATATCGACTGGTGATAAAGACATGGCGCAGTTGGTTAATGAGTATGTGACATTAATCAATACTATGAATGACACTATCATGGATGTTGCAGGAGTTAATCAAAAATTCGGCATTCCCCCTGAATTGATCATTGACTATTTAGCGCTCATGGGCGACAAAGTTGATAACATTCCAGGGGTGCCTGGAGTCGGTGAGAAAACCGCACTGGCTTTGCTGCAGGGCATAGGTAGTATGAAAAGTTTGTATCAAAACTTGGATAAGATAGCCGATTTAGGCTTTCGCGGCTCCAAGGCTATGGCCAAAAAGCTGGATGAGAATAGAGAGTTTGCAGAGCTCTCTTATTTGCTAGCGACCATTAAGTTAGATGTGAAAATGGACTTGTCTATAGAGGACTTGAAAAACCAGGCTGTGGATAAAGAAGCGCTGTTAGCATTGTTTAAAACTTATGAGTTTAAAAGCTGGATTAGCGCGTTGCAAAGTACTGGACAAGATGGCCAAAATCATACCGCTACAGCGACTATTGATTATATCGATGAGAGTTTTCCGGCGCCTCCTTCCAAGATTGACTATCAAATCATTTACACTCAAGAGCATTTTAAGCTTTGGCTACAAAAGCTTGACGCTTCAGAGCTGTTCGCCTTTGGTACCGAAACAGATCGCCTAGACTATATGGAAGCGCAACTCATAGGCTTGTCTTTTGCTACTTCAGCAGGTGAAGCGGCTTATGTGCCTGTGGCGCACGACTACGTAGGTGCACCTGAGCAATTAGATAGAGCCTGGGTGTTAGGTCAGTTAAAGCCGCTGTTGGAAAATCCACTACACAAAAAAGTCGGTCAGCATATAAAATTCGATATGAATGTCTTAGCGAGGTATGACATTCATCTGTGCGGTGTTGAGTTTGACACTATGCTGGAATCTTATATTTTAAACTCTACTGCGACTAAGCACGACATGGATAGTTTGGCGAAAAAATATTTAGGTGTCCAAACTACTAAGTTTGAGGAGTTGGCGGGTAAAGGTAAGAAACAGCTTACATTTAATCAAATAGGAATCGAGCTGGCTGGGCCCTATGCGGCTGAAGATGCCGATATCACCCTGCGTTTACATCAGGCAATAGGCTTGAAACTGGCTAAGATAGAGTCTTTAAACGTTGTTTTTCATGATATAGAGAAACCTCTGATTCCCGTGTTGGCTCATATTGAGCAAAACGGCGCGCTGGTGGACCCAGCAATGCTAGCGCAGCAAAGTTTAGATATTCAAGTGCGCTTATCAGAACTTGAATCAGCAGCCTATGAGGCGGCGGGCCAAGTGTTTAATTTGGGCTCTCCTAAGCAATTGCAAGAAATATTGTTTGAAAAATTAGGCCTGCCGGTGAAAAAGAAAACCCCCAAAGGCGTGCCTTCAACTGCAGAAGAAGTCTTGGTTGACTTGGCTGAAAGTTACGAGTTGCCAAAATTACTGTTAGAGTATCGCGGCTTGGCGAAGTTGAAATCAACTTACACTGATAAGTTACCTCTAATGATCAATGGTCGTACTAAACGCATTCATACATCTTATCATCAGGCAATTGCGGCAACCGGTCGACTATCATCGACAGATCCTAATTTACAGAATATTCCTATCCGCTCAGAACAGGGTCGAAAAATTCGCCAAGCTTTTGTTACCCCTGCTGGTTATAAAATGCTCGCAGCTGATTACTCGCAAATTGAGTTGCGGATTATGGCGCATCTATCGGCAGATAAAGGTTTGCTAAATGCATTTAACCACGGCGAAGATGTCCACAAAGTGACCGCCTCAGAAGTGTTTAAAGTTGCCATTGATGAAGTGACAATAGATCAAAGACGCAGCGCTAAAGCGATTAATTTTGGTTTGATTTATGGAATGTCAGCCTTTGGCTTAGCAAAACAATTAGGCATAGGGCGCGTGGAGGCAAAAGAATATATTGAGCATTATTTTGCGACTTATCCTGGCGTACAAAACTATATGCAAGAAATACGCGATAAAGCTAGAGAGCAGGGCTTCGTCGAAACCGTATTTGGTCGACGTTTGTATTTGCCTGCCATTAAAGCGTCGAATGCGATTATGCGCCAAGCAGCTGAACGCACCGCGATTAATGCTCCAATGCAAGGCACTGCAGCGGATATCATTAAAAAGGCGATGTTGGATGTTGCCGCTTGGTTAGAAGCCAGTGCTGTTGATGCGAAGATGATAATGCAAGTGCACGATGAGTTGGTGTTCGAGGTCGCTGAGGGAGAAGTCGACGCTGTTAAAGCTAAAGTGATCGAGTTAATGCAAAATGCAGCGACCCTAAATGTACCTTTAATTGTTGAAGCGGGCGTGGGTAATAATTGGGATGAAGCACATTGATTGTGTTTAACTAGTTAATTATTAATCTTTAAATATTTAAATTAACTTTAATTGAATTTTTCGTGAACTTTAAAAAAAGCGTCAGGTCATAACTGTACAGCTTAAATAACTTCCCCTTATTTAAGCTGTACAGTTATGTTTGAGAGCCAATAGCCTCAGTACGGATATATACCAGAGTTATCCAAACTACTGTACTGAGGCAAATTTTTAGTTCCCTTGCGCGTCACCTCCTACTGCTTGTGCCAACCAAATATCCAACTGCGACTTTAAGCTATCGACACCATCAAACTTTAATGCTGAAAATGTTTGTATCGTGACTTTGTCTCCCAGTACTTCAGTCAATATTTTTTTCAATTGCAATAATGTTGACTGTGCAGGGCCGCGGTTCAGCTTATCAGACTTTGTCAGTAAAACATGTAAAGGGACTTGGGTTGATTGGCACCAGTCAATCATCATGTGGTCGAATTCTTTCATCGGATGACGTATATCCATGACGAGTACGACGCCACGTAAACTTAAACGTTGCTGTAAATATTGATCTAGATGTTTTTGCCAGTGCTCTTTCATCGCAATTGGCACTTTTGCATAGCCATATCCAGGAAGGTCGACTATTCTTGTGTTATCGACATTAAGGGAAAAAAAGTTGATCAATTGAGTGCGACCAGGGGTTTTAGAAGTACGCGCAAGCTTTTTATTATTAGTTAAGCTATTGATTGCGCTAGATTTGCCGGCGTTAGAACGTCCAGCGAAAGCAACTTCTGCCCCTGTGTCATCTGGGCATTGATTAAGTTTACTGGCGCTTAACAAAAACTTAGCTGTGTTGTAAAAAATTCTATTCTCTTCATTTAGCATTAAATTTCTTTCCCAAAATAGACCTAAACGATATTATTCGTTCCAGCTTGGATAAATATTGTTGTATACTGCAGAAAAATAACCTAGCAGTGCTAGGTTTGCTACAATAGTGATAATAATTGGCCCTAATTGTACTAGTTTGTAAAGTTAAGGGTATACAAAATCGTGTATTTTAGATGAGAGTAGCCGTTAATGATGAATAAAATTCTAATTGGCTTGATGTTGAGCCTTACAGCATCAACTTATGTTTATTCAGCGGGAGACGCTGCTGCCGGCAAAGAGAAGTCATTAGCTTGTGGTGCTTGTCACGGAGCTGATGGTAATAGTGAAATAGGAAGTTTTCCAAAGCTAGCCGGTCAAAATGCTAAATATTTGATTAAGCAAATGGTTGAAATTAAATCTGGAGTGCGCAATGTGGCATCAATGGCTGGCCAGCTCGACGATAAGAATGAGCAAGATATAGAAGATTTAGCGGCCTATTATTCCAGTAAAAAAATACTCGGTGGCAAGACAGCTGCTGATCAGTTAGAACTCGGACAGAAAGTTTATCGTGCAGGTATCGCGGATAAACAAGTCGCAGCTTGTATTGCTTGTCATGGCGCTAAAGGTCAAGGGCTCGCAACTGCTGCTTTCCCAGCCCTTGCGGGACAGCATGCGGATTATACTGAAAAACAGCTTAAAGACTTTAGAGTGATGGCGCGCAATAACGATCCAAGTAGCATGATGCGTGATATCGCAGCGCGTTTAAGTGATGTCGAAATTAAAGCGCTAGCGAGCTATATCCAAGGTTTGCATTAAAAGCCAATCGGTTGTTGATTTAGCGCATTTCTATTTAAAGGTGGCAAATAGACCACCTTTTTTATTGCCTACTCGATATTGAGATGGCCTTTATCGTCAATAAATAATTCTAGATTAAGCCGTTGAATCTCTTGTTTTGCACCGAGATATTTCGTGGTTCGAGCGGGCTCTCACATTTTGTAAATTATTAAGCAGAAGATCATATAACTCCTTCTGCGAACAGTGAAATATAACTAAACCATTATATATGGCTATTCTAAGGTTGATATCAATTTTGAGCGAATAGCTGCTGAATCTAAGGCCGTAGCTTGTACCTGATCCAGTGTCTTTAAAGTGGATTCAGAGCGCACAATATTGGTTTTACAGTGCATTTGAAAAATATAAGCTTCAGCCGAAGATTAAACGGATGTTTTTAATCGATGAAAAATCAAAAAATTTAACTCGATGCTGCATTGAAGTCATTGATTCAGGTTGTAGATAAAGAACTTTTGAGCTGTTAGCAGGTCAGATTTGAGTGTTTAAAAATTATAAGGAATCCAAATGATCTATAAAAAATTAGCTGTAACATTGATGGCATTAACTATTTCCAGCTTTACCGCCGCAGCAGATTATAAAGCCGGTGAAGATTACATTCTCACAGGTGTTGAAACTACCGCTAATCCAAATAAGGTAACCATCACAGAATATTTTGGCTACTGGTGTCCGCATTGCAATAATTTTGAGCCATTGCTTGAAAAATGGCTTGAAGATAATAGTGACAAAGTTGCTTTTGATCGTGTCCCTGTGGCTTTCAGTACACGTGGCCAAAATCAAACTTTAGCGCAAAAGGCATATTATATCGGCAAGCAGCTCAAGAGTGAGAAATTGGTAGACACAGCAATGTTCGATTTCTATCACAAATATAGCCGTCTCGCGCCATCATTTCGCGATTTAGAAAAAATTAAAAATGATCCTGTCGCTTGTAACACTGAGATTACTAGCCTGATAGAGAAAGCTGAGAAGCAGAGCGCCCAAGCTAATAAACCTTTTGATGTTGTCAGTGTGACTAAATATCTTACGGAAAATGTCTGCGAAACCGACGATAGAGGTTGGAGTCTGCTAAAAATAGCTAAACAAGCGCGTGGCAATATCCGCGACGAAAATACTTTACAAGATATATTAGCAGTGGCAGGGGTAGATTCAAGCAATTTTTCAAAGCGACTAGATTCTTTCTCCATGAAAAGCTCAATGAAAGCAGCAGGTAGCAAAATGGAAGCTATGGGAATTGACAGTGTCCCAACTATTGTGGTCAATGATAAATACCGAGTGACATCGGCAAAAGGCTTTGGGCATATGTTGGCCGTGGTTGAATATTTAATAACTCAGGAGGAAGGTGCGACTAAAAAGTAATGCTATCAACAGAGTAGCTGAGTTATGATGCAATAATGATTTACTCGATTTATATTTAGCACTGTTTGAATATTCACTCTATACTCAAACAGTGCTAAGTTGAAAATAGGTACAGTTACTTAGTGCTAATTAGTCTAATGCGTTCAAAAAAGAGATGATAATATGGTTGAGGGGATAGGAGAATCTCTTTTTAGTTTTATCCGCATAATCTGTAAAGGGCTTGAAGGGCAAAGTGGCTCACTGGACAATAACCTCAGTAAACTACGTACACACATGATGAATTCTGAAGCAGAAATTCCTCATGAGCTCGTTAACGCTATCGAACAAGATATCGGCATTTTGCATCTTGAACGGCATGAGAATAGCCAAGACTTTATTGATATAGCTACTGGCTGGCAGCGCAGTTTGCGCAGTTTTGGACTTGATGAAGCCCAAAAAAAAGTACTGCAAAATATAGGTATTGATTTCAAAGAATCTACTAACAACGCCTATCAATTACCTCCAAAGTTCAAAGCGCTGTTGGAGTTACAGTTAGCTGTTGGTGAAATAGCCTTTACAGTAGCTGTAGTGGATAATACGCAGATTGATAGTTTAAAAAGCACCGCTGATGAAATT
The DNA here is from genome assembly GCA_034111875.1 of Gammaproteobacteria bacterium. Classification (GTDB taxonomy): domain Bacteria; phylum Pseudomonadota; class Gammaproteobacteria; order Pseudomonadales; family Balneatricaceae; genus Rs1. Next base: position 5,655 of record JAWUWK010000128.1, on the reverse strand, counting down.
ATCCAACTACTAAGACAAATAACCCCTTCTAAGCAATCGTCTAGTAACTATGCAGACTTGATTAATCAGCTTGAAACAGGTCTAGATATAGATACTCTTCCTAGTGTTATTGTTAAGATTACCCAGTTTATTGAATCAGCACTCGCCGTGAAAGGCGATGATTTTAGTCGTTATCTACAAGGTCTGAACAAACAGCTTTTCGAAGTACAAGGTTTTTTATCCAAAACCCAAACTGTTGATTGTCGCAGCGCGAAAGTCCGCCATATAGCGGATGGTAAAGTGCGTGACAGTGTGGCAAGTATTCGTCAAAAGGTACAACAAGCGACAGAAGTAGAAGTACTGCAAAAGCAGTTGGCAGTGCAGTTAAATCAGATTGTTGGTGCTATGGACTCTTTGCAAAATGAAGAGCGTAATCGAGAAAATCATTTATTAGATAACTACAACGCCTTAAAACAACGTGTTAGCTCGATGGAAAAAGAGGCTGAAAAAGTTCAAGAGTTTGTGAAAGAAGAGCGTAAACAAGCCCGTCAAGATGCGCTAACGGGTTTGCCAAACCGTTCTGCGTACAATGAGATCATGGCACATCAGATTGAAAATTGTAAACGTTATAATCAAGTATTGTCTTTGATCGTGTGTGATTTGGACCACTTCAAGCACGTGAACGACAGTTATGGGCATCTGGCTGGCGATAAAGTATTGAGCCTAGTGGCTAAAATTCTCTGTAAAGGAACCCGATCTGCAGACTTTGTTACCCGTTATGGTGGTGAAGAATTCGCTATTGTCATCCCTTCCACTCATGCCGAGCAAGCGGCAAAAGCAATGGATAAAATTCGTCGAAATATCTGTAAAAGTCCCTTTAATTATAAAGGTGAGCCTATCTCTATATCAATGTCCTTTGGTGTCAGTGAAGCGAGGGCAGATGATTCAATAGAAAGTTTATTTAGTCGTGCTGATGAAGCTTTATATAAAGCGAAAGAAAGTGGTCGAAATAAGGTTGTTATAGGCTAGCTAAGCCAGATACCATATTTTCTTTGTACTCACCGAGTACAAAGAGTAGTGATCAATATCATGACCTTGACACTTTTTCCCACAATATTCCATGATAAGAGCGAATAAGTTGAGAAGTGATTTTGAGCTTATTCATTAAACCCCAAATTAATCATAGATCTCTAACTAGTCCTCCGCTAAGCTTTAGCTGCTTTGTCTGGCCATGTCATTAATGAAATAGGTATAGTAGCTGTGCAGCGTCTTTTTAGAAGTTTGAATATTGGTTTTATCTTTATTCGTTATCGCCTTGATACTTTTTTTGAAGCTTTAGCTTTACCTTGGTACATTAGATTTTTTTTATATCTAATGCCTTGGCGATACATAGTGCCTGCAAAAGAGCCTAGAGGCGTTAGATTAAGGTTGGCATTGGAAAGCCTCGGCCCAGTATTTATTAAGTTCGGACAAGTCTTATCGACCCGCCGTGATTTGTTACCTCTAGATGTTGCAGATGAGCTTAAATTCCTGCAAGACAGGGTCCCCGCTTTTCCAAGTAAACAAGCGATCTCTATCATTGAAAAAGCGTTGGGGAAGCCTATAGATCAATTATTTGCTGAATTTGAACCGCAGCCCCTCGCATCTGCCTCCGTGGCTCAAGTACATAACGCAACTTTCTTTACGGGCGAGAAAGCTGTCGTTAAAGTTATTCGCCCGGGAATAGATAAAACTATAAAAAAAGATATTGCCTTGCTTTTTACACTCGCGTATCTAGTGGAGAGTTGGTGGTCAGAAGGCAAGCGTTTACATTTAGTTGAAGTAGTCGCTGAATATGAAATGAGTCTTGCCGATGAGTTAGATCTAAGAAAAGAGGCTGCTAATGCGTCACAATTGCGCAGAAATTTTGACGCTTCTAAAATTCTTTATATCCCTGAAATATATTGGGACTATACCAGACAAAATGTTTTAGTAATGGAGCGGATAAAAGGTATACCAGTGTCCGATGTTGAGCACCTGAATGCAGAAGGCGTCAACATGAAGTTATTAGCAGAGCGTGGTGTTGAAATATTTTTTACCCAAGTTTTTCGCGACAGTTTTTTTCATGCCGATATGCATCCGGGGAATATTTTTGTGGCCCATGATTGTGCTGTCGATCCACAATACATCGCGGTAGATTTTGGTATAGTTGGTTCGCTTACCTTAGAGGATCAAAGTTATCTAGCAAGAAATCTGTTGGCATTCTTTACCCGTGATTACCGACAAGTTGCTCAGCTGCACATAGATTCAGGCTGGGTGCCTGCGGAGACTAACGTAACCGCATTTGAAACGGCTATTAGAAGTGTTTGCGAACCCATATTTGAGAAACCACTAAAAGACATATCCTTTGGACAAGTTCTGTTAGGATTATTCCAAACGGCGAGAAGGTTTAATATGGAAGTCCAGCCGCAGTTAGTTTTGTTACAAAAAACTTTACTGAATATTGAAGGGCTAGGACGTGAACTTTATCCGGAATTAGACCTGTGGGAAACTGGCAAGCCTTATCTAGAGTCTTGGATGAAAGAGCGTGTAGGGCCCAAAGCGGTTGTAAAAACAATCATCCAACAGGCGCCAGATTGGATAGAGAAATTACCACAGTTGCCGCAATTAGCATACGACGTGTTACAGCAAAGCAAACAGCAAAATATATTTGCCCAACAATTGCAACGTGAAGAGCAAGCACGGCAGGTAAATGAAGCTAAATCAAAGCGCAAAAAATATTTAACCACCAGTGGTCTGATCCTATCAGCGCTATGGTTTGGCTCAGATCAAGCAAAATTGATAATGCAGCAGTTGGAATGGCAGGGTTGGATATTACTGGCATTAGCTTTTTATGTGCTAAGTAAATGAAGCCAGTTGAAATAGTAAATAATACCCATATAAATAAAGAGTACCTATGATAGATACATGGCTCGATGACATTAAATGGGATGAAAAAGGGTTAGTGCCCGCTATTGCCCAAGACCATCAAAGCGGCAAAGTGTTAATGGTTGCCTGGATGAATAGAGAATCTTTGGCTTTAACAGTGACAGAGCAGCGTGCAGTATACTGGTCTAGGTCTCGTGCGAGGTTGTGGCGAAAAGGTGAAGAGTCGGGTCATCAGCAAAATCTAAAAGAAATGCACCTAGATTGCGATCAAGATGTAATTCTTTTATCAGTAGAGCAAATAGGAGGGATCGCCTGTCATACAGGTCGTGAAAGCTGTTTCTTTTCAGTGCTCAAAGATAAAAAATGGCAGACAATCAGTCCTGTTTTAAAAAAACCAGATGCAATATACAACAAGTAGGCAAAGATGAGTGAAATATTAACAGAGCTGGGCAATATTCTAGAAGAGCGCAAGAAAGCCTCTGCTGATGAGTCATACGTGGCAAGTTTACACGAAAAAGGTCTAAATAAAATACTAGAAAAAGTCGGCGAAGAAACCATAGAAGTGATTATAGCGGCCAAAGATGCGCAAATTAATAACATTAATAACGATTTGATTTATGAGACAGCAGATCTGTGGTTTCATACGTTGGTGATGTTGTCCCACATGGGAGAAAAGCCTGAGTCTGTGCTAAATGAATTGGCTAAACGCTTTGATCTGTCAGGTTTAGAAGAAAAAGCTTCAAGAGAAAGCAAATAACTGATATACCTTAGATCCTCAAAAGATAATAATAAAATAATCTGCAATATAGAGTTGAATTAGGAGAAAAAAATGGGTTTTGGTGGTGTAAGTTTATGGCAGTTAGCTATCGTATTAGGCATAGTGATTTTGCTTTTCGGAACCAAAAAACTTCGTAACATAGGCGGTGATTTAGGCAGTGCGGTTAAAGGCTTCAAAAAAGCCATGAGCGACGGTGTTCTGACAGACGATAAAAAAGCTGAAGATAAATCGATAGAGTCGAAAAAAGATGCTGAGTTTGTGGAAGCGAGTGTTGAGCAGGCGCCAATCGAAAAGATTGCCGACGTAGCAAATAAAACTGAAAATAAGTCATAGCGAATGTTTGATATTGGTTTTACTGAACTGTTTTTAATAGCGGTTGTAGCACTTGTGGTACTTGGGCCTGAAAAATTACCTACAGCCGTGCGTACGCTCGGGTTATGGATAGGCAAAGCAAAACGTACGATTAGCGGTATACAGTCGGAAATATCAGAAGAGCTTAGGCTCGATGAATTGAATCGCACGGTCTCTGTGACAAAGGATCAGCTGAATAGCGAACTTGAAGACATTAAAAGCCCTTTTTTGAATGATACTGCGACGACTCAAGCAGTGGCCCCTGATACTGATCCTGAAGCAATGGTCGCTGAGACTCTGGTTACCGATACTGAACCGACTGTCATTCAAAATCCACAACTTGCCCATTCCGATGCCGATAAGAAAATAATCAATGAGTGAACAGATAGGTACCAAAAAAGAGGAAAACGAGCAGACGTTAACCTCTCATTTAGTAGAGCTTAGAACTCGATTAATCCATGCTCTTTTGATTATTTTAGCGTTGTTTTTGTGTTTGTTTTACTTTGCTAATGATCTTTACATTATATTGTCGGAACCTTTAACTGACTTATTGCCAGCGGGAACCTCGATGATAGCAACAGATGTTACATCGCCGTTTTTCGCCCCGTTTAAGCTGACAATAGTGTTGGCGCTATTTTTATCAATGCCTTTTATACTGCATCAGTGTTGGAGCTTTATCTCTCCAGGCTTGTATCGACATGAGCGTCGTTTAGCTATTCCGCTTTTAGTGTCGAGCATTCTATTGTTTTACGCCGGTCTAGCTTTTGCCTATTTTGTGGTATTCCCTTTACTGTTTGGCTTTTTTACCAGTGTAGGTCCTGAAAACGTAGCGATCATGACTGATATAGGAAGTTATCTTAATTTCGTTTTAAAATTGTTTTTTGCATTTGGAATAGTCTTTGAAATACCCATTGCAACGATGTTGATTATTTGGAGTGGCATTACCACAGCAGATGCACTCAAGAGTAAAAGACCCTATATCGTAGTGGGCTGTTTCGTTGTCGGCATGGTGCTAACGCCACCAGACATGATATCGCAAAGTTTGTTGGCCTTGCCTATGTGGTTGTTATTCGAAGTTGGCTTAATAATGTCGACCCTTGTTTCAAAGAAAAATTCTGCCAAGGCAGATGACGAGGAACAAGATCATTAGTGGTTAAACGTTGCTGCAATGATTACTATGACTTATGAGCTGTTGATATGAATATAAACTTTGATAGTCGCATTAGCCTGTCACACTTCTATTGAACGCGGTCTCAATCAATGTCCCTAAGTTTCAGAGACATTTCTAAAAACTTTAAGCTATCAGTTAAATCTCATGGTATATAATTATAAGCGTCGGTTTTTAGCTTGTTTTTGTCTCGGACCAGCTGACTCGCTAGCTAGTGCCTATTCAGAAAGGTGCTACATGTTGTAAATTATTAATTAATTTCAGAAATAGTTAGAAAACCCTTGGGATTTTGTTACGTTTAAGCTGCGAACAATAAACAACAGGACCCAAGGATCTAACAACATGAGATTAACCCGCGTTGCTCAAGCTAGTTTATTCGATAACGCCACAAAACACGAATTCGGCGTTCGATTAAAAGCACTATCGGCTATATTAGATCGACATCCTGATTTTCTGTCAGTTATTGGTAAAG
>JAWUWK010000127.1:0-24131 GCA_034111875.1 Gammaproteobacteria bacterium | reverse complement strand
TGCAAAGAGCAAGGCGACCAACTGATCCCAACATGAAAGGGTTCTTATGCGATGATCGCCTTTGTGTCTATCAACCGTTTTTTGAAAGGTATGACGGGGAATAAATTTTAATAATTGGTGAAAAATGCTGTTAGCATGTTTCATGCTTAGCCATAGGTTGGTGAATTTGCTGTCTCGACAACTGCAATTCTACCTTAATCCCTGTGGTTAAGCTGCTCACAACTTCTCTGTTTTCCAAACCGGACACTAGTGATGCCATCGATGATTTTAAGCGTGAAGGCATAGCAATTCAAGCAGGATCTTCATTACCTTCTGCAAGAGTGATTCCAGCTAATGCATTGGCGCACAAAGCCTTCTATGATACGTTCTGATAACGGCCATGAGTTTATTAATTTGGCTAATAAAACGTGTATTCATATTGCCTATATTCAGCCAGAAAACCTTCAACAGAAGGCTGATATCGAAAGAGCTAATCGTAATATTCGATACAGTTGATTAAGTAAATGTCTATTTGAAACGTTAGATGAAGTCCAAGACTTCGCAACGAGTTGGTTATGGTTTTAAAATAATGAACGACCTCATAAAACTAATAGAGGGAAGCCGCTGCCTGTTAATTGGTGTTGAGTCATAATCGTTTGTAATAGGCATAGATCAGTCTGAAGCTAGTCTGCTTCATTAATGAAATTTTCAAGTTTACTCTCTTGAAGTTGATTTTTTCTGTCGCTAAACAGATCACATCAATCAGAGGGTTGAGTAGATCGTTCAGGGTACCGGTAGCAGAGTTATATTAGATAACTACACAGGATAGAAAGCACACCAAAATTTACTACTCAACTATGAATAGCTTTTCTAGGTGCCCTTTGTGTCATTCGTACCTTTTAATGATTACCAAGCTGCAGCCTTTGCAGCATTCCAATCATCTTTCCAGCCTTCAGGTATTGTATTCGTGTCAAGCAGGCAGCCTTCAGAAATAGTTGGATACAATTTCTCATAGCTTTTTACATCAGTACCTTGAACACGTCTATTGATGTGCTTCGGACCGAGCTGATGAATACCTTCTAACCCTGCAGCCCCAACTAATTCTACGAGATTTTTAACGGTCTCAGAATGAAAATTAGCAACGCGTTGCGCTTTATCTGTTACCACTATGGCTTTATTGCGCGCGGGGTTTTGAGTCGCGATACCCGTCGGGCAATGATCGGTATTACAAGTACGAGACTGAATGCATCCAAGTGATAACATCATACCCCGCGCAGAGTTTACCGTATCAGCGCCTAAGGCAACAGCTCTTAGAATGTGAAACGCAGAGAGCATTTTACCGGAAGCTATAATGCGTATTTTGTCACGCAGCCCCACGCCTAGAAGTGCGCCATTGACGAAAATTAAGGCATCGCGCAGAGGTGTTCCAACAGAGTTGGTCATTTCAGTGGGTGCAGCACCTGTGCCACCTTCACCACCATCCACAGTAATGAAATCGGGTGTTATGCCTGTTTCAAGCATTGCTTTGCATATAGCTAAAAACTCATCATGACGTCCAATACACAACTTAAAACCAACGGGTTTTCCTCCCGATAAATCTCGCAGTGTTTTAACAAAATCAAGCAAACCTACCGGTGTCGAGAAAGAACTATGTGATGGCGGTGAAACCACATCCTGCCCCATGGGAACATGCCTGATGAGGGCAATCTCTTGAGTGAGTTTTGCAGCAGGTAAAATACCCCCATGACCAGGTTTTGCGCCTTGAGAGAGTTTTATTTCGATCATTTTAACCACCTCTTTAGAGGCGTTTTCCCTGAAAGTTTCTGAGTTAAATTTACCCTCTTTAGTTCTACAGCCAAAATAGCCCGTACCAATTTGCCAAACAATATCACCCCCATGTTCTAGATGGTAAGGGCTCATGCTCCCCTCACCGGTATTGTGTGAAAAGCCACCTATTTTGGCCCCCTTATTCAACGCCATAATGGCATTTTTGCTCAGCGCTCCATAACTCATTGCAGAGATATTAAGCGGTGAGGCCATGTAAGGTTGTTTGCAATCAGGTCCACCAAACTTCACACGCGGATTAAAATTAGTTAAGTGCTTGGGCTGTATTGAATGGTTAACCCACTCATATCCTGCTCGGTTAACATCAAAGAGAGTACCAAAAGGTCTAGTGTCTCTGGCACCTTTTGCACGCTGGTAAATTAATGATCGAAACTCTCGAGGTATCGGGCTTCCGCTAACATCCGATTCCACAAAATACTGTTGAATTTCAGGTCTTATTGATTCAAGTATGTACCTGAAATGTCCAATGACAGGGTAGATCCTTAAAATTGAGCGTTTAGTTTGAATCATATCGTACAAGCCCAATAATGTAATTGGACCCGTAAGACTAAACAGCCATAACCACTGGGGTGATAATAGGCAAAGTGCCAATGCTAGGGTATTAAGCAACACAACGATAAATAAAAATTTTTGACGCACGGACATTTTTATACCTTTAATATTATAGTTTTAGTATATTACGTTTTAATTAATATTCTGGATTCACCCTTAAAAAAACTTTATCTAATTATTCAGTAGAAACCAGAAGTGGCAATATAAGGACAATTTGGCAAGGATATTGTGGGACAGTTTTTTTTATTACTGCGAGATCATTTCAATCTAGTCAAAATTATTGATATTTTTTAGTATTACGGATGAAAGCATTGCAGCACATTATAAACAGCTTTGAAGTAACATCTCCCTTTGGTATTGTCGTTGCAGTTCTGGATGAAATCGTTGCAGTGGAGAAATAGGATATTGCCTAAAGCGCGAAGGGGACAATGATTTACCAGGAATGTTGAGGGTGCGGACAATGGTTTGATACAGAGCGCAGGAGTCTTTCAAAAATATAGTAAAATTTTCTCTGATTCGCGCTTTAATCGGCTTTATTGTTCATAAGCAATTTTGATAAAAATCAAATGAACTCATCTCAGTCGATGCGCTCAACAATTCTTTGAATTTAAACTTTAAAAAAAATAGATCAGTTAGCGTCTTTAAAATTATTGATTAATAAGAATATAAGAAGCAGCTAATGTAACGCCGGGCTGGAGTCTAAACCGAAATTTTGATGCAGGATTAAAAAATACAGAGGGGAAAGCGTAAAAAAATAAATGGTCGGAACGGCAGGATTTGAACCTGCGACCCCTTGTCCCCCAGACAAGTGCGCTACCAGACTGCGCTACGCCCCGAATATCTATCTTACTTTATGGCACGCATAGTACCTGAAGTTAATCGGTTGGCAAAGGCCTAAACGGGTTTTTTAAGTGAAGTTAGTAATTCTTCAAGCTCATTGATAGTTTGTCGAATAACTTGCTTATATCTATCGCTTTCCTGTGAGCCTTGATCCCCTTTAAACCACTGTTTTGCGCCACTAATAGTATAGCCCTGTTCATGCAGTAAACTGCGTACTTGGCGAATGACTATGATGTCTTGGCGTTGATAATAGCGGCGGTTACTGCGTTTAACAGGGCTTATTTGGGTGAATTCTTGCTCCCAGTATCGTAGAACATGGGTTTTTACTTCACAAAGTTGTGCTACTTCGCCAATCGTGAAATAGCGCTTTGGAGGTATGCCCGGTAATTCTTGGGGATTAAGATCGGTTTGCGGCATAGCTGTCTACGCGGTCCTTGAGTTTTTGTCCCGGGCGAAAAGTCACAACGCGACGCGCTGAAATTGGTACTTCTTCACCGGTTTTAGGGTTGCGACCAGGTCTTTGGCTTTTATCACGTAGATCAAAATTGCCAAAGCCTGAAAGTTTAACTTGTTGATTATTTGACAGGCTTTGACGGATCTCGTTAAAAAAGCTTTCAACGATATCTTTAGCTTCGCGTTTATTTAATCCTAACTCTTCGTTAAGACGTTCTGCCATGTCTGCTTTTGTTAAAGAACTCATAAGATTTCCTCAGTTTTCTAATTTACAACAAAATTAGATTCAATCCATTGTATCTATACGGTAGCCCCTGTGAAAAATTTTAGCTTCTAATCGCTAAAAAATTCCACACAGACCGCTAAAAGTCTAGTCTCTTAGCACAGCTGCAGCTTGATTAGCTAAAGCGGTTACAACTTGTTGTACAGAGGCATTCACTTCCTCTTCATTAAGAGTGCGCGATGGATGCTGCCACGTCAAGTTTATAGCGAGACTTTTTCGTCCTTTTTCAACACCTTGCCCAGTGTATATGTCAAATAGTGTAATATTTTTTAAATATTCACCGCCACTGCTGGCAATTATGTGCTCTAAGTTAGCGAAAACGCTTTTCTCATCCACAACCACTGCAATGTCTCTTTTACTTTCAGGGAACTTGGATAGTGCCGTAAATTCGGTCAAATGACCCGATTGTAATTGAGTTTGATCTATTTCAAATAAATAGAGATTACCGTTGATGCCAAATTCTTTAGTTAAGTTTGGGTGTATGGCACCAATATAACCGATGGTTTTGCCGTCACGCAAAATCTTGGCTGTTTGGCCCGGATGCAATGCCACATGCTCTGCACTGACAAAGCTGAATGCTTCAGCGCAGCCGCCTAAGCTGAGAAGGGCTTCTAGATCACCTTTAAGGTCGAAGAAATCAACACTTTCATTATCAGCGCTCCAGCCTTCAGGATGTCGCTTACCGACAATCGCTGCGCTAATCACATTTTCCTGTTGGATGTTCTCACCCTTGCTGATAAAACACTGGCCAATTTCAAACAGTCGAACACGGTTTTGTTGTCTGTTTTGATTATATTGAATAGTTTTTACTAGCGCCGGCCAAATACTGGTGCGCATCACCGCCATTTCAGCAGAAATAGGGTTAGCTAGTGCTATGCCTGGGTTGATGTTATCGAACTGGCGCTGCAGGCCTTCCTCGATAAAGCTGTAAGTGATGGCTTCCTGGTAACCGCGCGCCACTAATGTACGTCGAATATTAGCAACGCTTACTTTAGACTCAGCGCGAGGCGTGAAATCTAGTGCGGCAGAGGGCATTTTAACCGGTAAATTATTATAACCGAAGACCCGCGCTAGTTCTTCGATGATGTCGACTTCAATCGTGATATCGAAACGGTACGAGGGTGCTGTGATGTTCCAAACAGCCTCCTGTTTGTCGGTAATTGTCATGCCAAGGCGAGTAACTATTTCTTCTATCTCTACCGCCGGCATGTCAAAAGCCAGCATGGCATTAACTTTAGCGTGGCGCAGCTCAATGTAGTTTAAGCTCGGCAGATGCGCTTTATCCACAGTCTCTGTGATAGGGGCGACGTCTCCACCGGCGATCTCTACCAAGAGTTGAGTGGCACGTTCTATGCCTCTGTGCTGTAGCTGCCAATCAACTCCGCGCTCGTAGCGGTGGGAGGCATCGGTATGCAAACCATAAGCTCTGGCTTTTCCGGCGATCGCGATGGGGTTAAAGAACGCACACTCTAAAAATATGTTGACTGTGTCTGTCGTGACGCCAGTTTTTTCGCCGCCGAATACTCCGCCTAACGCAATAGGCCCAGAGTCGTCGGCAATGACTAATGTCTCTGAGTTGACACTGATTTCATTGCCATCTAGCAGCACTAATTTTTCGTTAGTTTTTGCTTTGCGAACTACAATCTTGCCCGACAGCTTATCTAAGTCAAATGCGTGTAGGGGCTGGCCTAATTCTAATAAGACGTAGTTAGTCACATCAACCACTGGATCTATTGATCGAACCCCTGAGCGACGCAGTTTTTCAACCATCCAATTCGGCGTTTCTGCGTTGACATTGACGTTTCGAATCACCCGGCCTAAGTATTTAGGGCAGTCGTTAGGCGCTTCCAATGTCACTGTTATTTGCTCGTCAAGTGTCACTGGAACCGCTGTAAATTCTGGGTATTGCACTTCGGCTTTGTTAAGCACCCCCACTTCACGTGCCAGGCCAATGATGCTAAGGCAGTCGCCGCGATTTGGGGTCAAATCAACATCGATAATTTTATCATCTAATGCCAAGTAAATCCGTAAATCTTCACCGAGAGGGGCGTCGTAAGGCAGTTCCATAATGCCGTTACTCTCCTCTGAAATAGCCAATTCTGCCTCTGCGCAGAGCATGCCAAATGATTCAATTTGGCGCAGTTTGGCCTTCTTGATTTTAAAAGGTTTGTCGTCGGGACCTGATAAAACCGCACCGACTTGCGCATAGGCCGTGACTAAACCTGCTCTGGCGTTGGGCGCGCCACAGACCACTTGGAATGTCTCACTGCCATTGCTCACCGTACACACTTTGAGTTTATCCGCGTTCGGGTGTTGTTCTGCGGTTAATACTTTGGCCACGATGACATGGCTAAAATCACTGGCGACATTTTCTATCGCGTCTACTTCCAATCCTGCCATGGTAATTTGGTCGGCGAGTTGTTGGGTGTTAATCTTTGGTTGAACTAGTTCTCTTAACCATTTTTCACTGAATTTCATGTTTCACCTAAATGCAAATTTGTTATTTAAAAACACCGATCGATCGTCAATTAATTAGCTAAATTGCTCTAAAAAACGCAAATCGTTTTCAAAAAACAAACGCAGGTCATCTACGCCGTAACGCAGCATTGCTAAACGTTCTACACCCATACCGAAGGCAAAGCCGGTGAACTCTTCTGGGTCGATGTTTGAGTAGTTAAATACTTTAGGGTGAACCATCCCGCAACCGAGTACTTCTAGCCACTTGCCATCGCCGCGGTCAATATCGACTTCGATTGATGGTTCTGTAAAGGGGAAGTATGAAGGGCGGAAGCGCACTTTGACATCATCTTCAAAAAATTCACGTAGGAACTGTTCTAAGGTGCCTTTAAGATCTGCAAAACTAACGTCCTTGTCGACTAACAAGCCTTCTACTTGGTGGAACATGGGGGTGTGTGTTTGGTCGTAGTCGCAGCGATACACTCGGCCTGGGCAGATGATACGAATCGGTGGCTGACTGGTTTCCATCGTGCGCACTTGCACCCCTGAAGTGTGGGTGCGCAATAGTCTGTTGGCATCGAAATAAAAAGTGTCATGCATGGCGCGGGCAGGGTGATGGGCCGGTATATTGAGCGCCTCAAAATTATGATACTCATCTTCGATTTCAGGGCCTTCTTCGACCGAGTAACCAATACTGCCAAAGAACTGTTCAATGCGCTCCAATGTTTTAGTAACCGGGTGTAAACTGCCTAATTTTTGGCCACGGCCTGGTTGGCTAATATCGATGGTTTCGCTCGCCAGTTTAATCGCCAAGGCGGCTGTCTCCAAATCGCGGCGGCGCTGATTTATGTTGTCGGCTACGACTTGTTTGGCAGCGTTTATACGAGCACCCGCCGCTGGACGCTCTTCAGCGCTGAGTTTACCTAAACCTTTGAGCAGTGCCGTCAGTGGGCCTTTCTTGCCCAGATAATCGACCCTGGCTTGCTCTAGTTCTGTGCCTGTTGTCGCTGCATCGACAGCACTGCAAGCTTGGGATATTAGTTGTTCTATATTTTCCATCTATTACTCCAGTGATTCGCAGGTGGCAGCTCTGTTGTGCTTGCCTAAAAATGTACTCTATTTAACACACTGTTTAGAGCCAAAGTGTTAAATAGAGTAATTTTATTCTGTTAAATCTAGCTTGATATGTATTCAGTATCACTGTTGGCTAGCGCTAACTGATCAGTCCCAAGGACTCGATCAGGCGGTGTTAATAGGCTTTATTCAAGGCTATAGCGGCGCTTATTGTGTGCTCGATAGTGATTTTTATATGCAAAAAAATAGGGAGAGAGCTTGCACCCTTTCCCTATTTTAAAACTAGCATTTATTATCGCTTCAGCTCAGTTTCCTGAGTTTGGCGATAAAGCTGCGTTATGCCAGAGCAGCTTTCGCTTTCTCGATAACAGCAGTAAATGCTACTTGTTCGTGTACAGCTAAGTCAGCGAGTACCTTGCGGTCGATTTCGATGCTTGCTTTTTTAAGACCTGCAATGAATCGGCTGTAAGACAAACCATTGATACGTGCTGCCGCATTGATACGAGCAATCCACAAAGCGCGGAATTGACGTTTTCTTTGACGACGGTCACGGTATGCATATTGACCAGCTTTAATAACAGCTTGTTTAGCAACACGAAAAACACGACTGCGCGCTCCGTAATAACCTTTAGCTTGCTTAAGTACTTTCTTGTGACGGCGACGAGCCTGAACACCACGTTTTACACGAGCCATTCTTTACCTTCCTATAATCAATTCTGTTAAGTTAAAAAAAAGTTGTCTAGATGAAAGGCAACATGCGTTGAACAAGTTTTTTGTCCGCGGCGTGAACCTGAAGCATCGGGCGAAGCTGACGCTTACGCTTAGTACTTTTCTTGGTCAGAATGTGACTTTTGAAAGCTTGCTTGTGCTTAAAACCGTTAGCCGTTCTCTTGAAGCGTTTAGCTGCTCCACTGTGTGTTTTCATTTTTGGCATTTTGATAATACTCCACGCATTCATTAATTTTTTATACTGTTATTTGCACTATTAGAGGCAACAGTAATGAATTTTCATCAACAAACCAGCAATCTACCTTAAGCCATAGAAACAGCGACAGGTTTAATGCCTAGGTTAATTACTTCTTCTTCTTCGGAGCTATCACCATGATCATTTGACGACCTTCCATCTTCGGGCGCTGTTCTACAATGCCGATTTCTTTCAAGTCTTCTTCAACTCGATTCATCAGTTGCATGCCCAATTGCTGGTGAGCCATCTCACGACCGCGATAACGCAAGGTTATCTTGGCTTTATCTCCTGCTTCAAGGAAACGTGTCAGGTTGCGTAGCTTTACCTGATAATCCCCATCTTCCGTTCCAGGACGAAATTTTATTTCCTTGATCTGGGTGCGATGTTGCTTCTTCTTAGCTTCATTCGCCGCCTTCTTCTGCTCGTATTGAAACTTACCGTAATCCATTAGTTTGCAAACTACGGGATCAGAATCAGATATTTTAACCAGATCAAGTTCTGCAACTTGAGCGCGCTCAAGTGCATCTTTAATAGGTACTACTCCGACTTGTTCGCCGTTCTCGTCTATAAGACGGACTTCTTGAGCTCGGATATTCTCATTAATGGGAGCACGGTTTTCAGTGCGTGCTCCTCTTTTGTTATCGCGTCTAATCTTGATTTCTCCTAATCATTGTCATTGCGACCTTTACGCTTTACTTCGCTCTGTAAATAGGCGGTAAATGCGTCTAATGTCATTGCACCTAGGTCTTCACCACTGCGAGTTCTTACTGCAACAGTACCGTTTTCGACCTCATTATCGCCTACGACTAAAAGATAGGGAACTTTTTGAAGAGTGCGCTCGCGGATTTTAAAGCCGATCTTCTCATTTCTCAAGTCCTGAATGACTCTAAAGCCATTTTTTTCTAAATTAACGGCGATATCTTGGCAATACTTTGCTTGTTTATCCGTTATGTTCATTATTGCCAGTTGTTTGGGGGCCAACCAAGCCGGTAATGCACCCGCGTGATGTTCGATTAAAATGCCAATAAAGCGTTCAAAGGATCCTAATATTGCTCGGTGCAACATTACTGGCGTCTCTCTATTTCCCGCTTCGTTTACAAACTGCGCATCAAGCCTTTCTGGCATCGAAAAGTCAGCCTGAATAGTCCCGCACTGCCATACTCGGCCAAGGCAGTCACGCAGCGAAAATTCAATTTTAGGGCCGTAGAAGGCGCCTTCTCCTGGGAGTATTCCCCAGTCAAGATCGGCAGCGTCTAATGCATCACCTAAGGCTTTCTCGGCTTTGTCCCAGCTTTCATCAGAACCGACTCGCTGTTCTGGGCGTGTCGAGAGTTTATAGATAATGTCAGTGAAGCCAAAGTCATCGTAGACTTCATGTAAAAAGCTTATAAAATTAGCCACTTCTGTTTGAATATCTTTTTCACCACAGAAAATATGTCCGTCATCTTGGACAAAACCTCGCACCCGCATTATACCGTGCAGTGCACCAGAGGGCTCATTTCTGTGGCATGATCCAAATTCAGCGAGCCTAAAAGGCAAATCGCGGTATGAGCGCAGGCCTTGATTAAACACTTGAATATGGCAAGGGCAGTTCATTGGCTTAACAGCATAGTCGCGATTTTCAGCTCCTGTGGTAAACATGCCATCGGCAAATTTATCCCAGTGACCTGATTTTTCCCATAAGGTGCGGTCGACAATTTGCGGCGTTTTGATTTCATTATAGCCATGCGTTATCTGCTTCTTGCGCATATACTGCTCGATCTGTTGGTAGAGCGCCCAGCCATTGGGATGCCAAAAAACCATACCCGGCGCTTCTTCTTGCATATGAAACAAGTCTAAACTTTTACCTAATTTACGGTGGTCACGTTTTTCCGCTTCCTCCAATCTTTTTAGGTAAGCTTTTAAAGCTTTTTTGTCAGACCATGCTGTGCCGTAAATTCTCTGCAGCATCTTGTTGTCTGAATTACCGCGCCAGTAGGCCCCCGCTAAATTCATTAATTTGAATGAGCGCAATACTCTAGTGTTAGGGACATGAGGTCCGCGACACATATCAACATATTCTTCGTGGTGATAAAGACCAACTTCAGTCACTGATTCATCGAGGCCATCAATCAGTTCCAATTTATAAATTTCGCCGCGCTGTTGAAAAATTTCACGGGCTTGTTTAACTGGCGTCATTTTTTTAATCACATCATAATCTTTCTTAACCAGTTCTGTGATGCGTTTCTCTATTTTCACCAAGTCATCATTGGTGATCTGTTCTTCACAATCTAGATCGTAGTAGAAACCATTTTCTATAGTGGGGCCAATGGCCATTTTCGCACTTGGGTAGAGTTGTTTGATTGCATGTCCAATCAAGTGAGCAAATGAGTGGCGGATTATTTCTAATCCTGCATCGTCCTTCCCGGTGACTATTTCTACTTTCGCATCGCGGGTGATCAGTTCGCAGGCATCTACTAAACGGCCATCAATACGCCCAGCTACGGTAGCTTTGGCTAAGCCTGGGCCAATGTCCATGGCGATGTCTAAAATACTGACAGCGTGATCGAATTCTCTTGTGCTGGAATCGGGGAGGGTAATAATGGGCATGGCTTTTCCTTGTGCTCAGTGGTGTCCCCTACAACGGGTCACTTAGGCAATAATATAGTATAAAAAAGTTGTGTTGCTAAAGGCACGACATGCTCTCACCTTGAGTATTATCGATTAGTAGCAAAAAAGAGCGCATAATTATAGAGCAACGAGGGCGCTGTTTACAGTGTTGTTTTGGTATCGTCTAACCTTTTTTAAAGTTAAGGGATTAAGCGGTTAAGGAAATCACCGGCTATTGTTAAACCAACAAAGCAATTGGTCTTCCTGAGATAACCGCTTTAAGGGCTTGTTTTAGCAGTCGCTCGAGTAATTCAGTGTAGTTTTGTATGTCTCTTCCTCCAACTTTGCCATCATCCTCGATCTACCTGAGTTTTATCGCGGTTTGATGGTGTGGATTCGCCTCAAATTGAGCGGCTCCACCGGCTGTCATTGTGCCACTTTGCACATTAAATGAATTCACTTAAGCGGCCGAAAGTTTATTTTAATAGTCGGCAGTGACAGCGCATAAATAGCGTTCGGGGGGCGTATGCTGCCTCAGCGGTTCACTGACCTCTGGAGCATAAAACTGTTTTAAAATTAATGCCCAGCCCCTTAATGAATATTATCAGAACCTTTTTCTAATGCATCTAGTGGAAAGTCTACAATGAAATGGCCTATTTCATGCAGCAGAGCGGCAACACTGGGTGCTTCGCTAGTATTGGTTTGTGCAGCGCAAGCCGCTGATTGTTCCATGTGTTTAGCCATAGACACTGATTCATCCAAATAAGCTTCGGGGCCAAGGGTCCAGAGTATTCTCAATAAAAATGGCACAATAGTGTCGCGAGTCAGAGGTGCAGTTGACATGGGTTTTCCTATTAGAGCAGGCCTTGGCTTTTAGGTGAGTTTGCCTGTGGCTTAAATACTCTGCTATGTATCATAAAAAGACAGCTTATTTGAGCAGAAAAACCGATATCATCTCGCTTTTTGCCACTGAGTGAAATAGCAAGTAGCGACTAGTTATGGGGGCTAAATGGATCTTTCTTTTGCCTTCTTCTGTCATCTCTAAGGGGGATGCTAATGCGCTCTTTTAAACAGTGTAAAGGGTCTTTATCACCACAGTACAAGTCGATAGTTTCAATGTTTCTATGGGTAGTCACAAGCAGTTTGCAGGCCCTGTTGACGTGCTTTTTACTGATGTATTTGTTGGCTGAAAATTTAGTCATGGTTTTAAACCAGTGCCTGAAATATTCTACGGATGTGGCTTGTATTAAAGCCAGTTTAGGAATGCTAAATGGCTGTTTTAAATTTCTTTCTATGTAGTTCAATATTCTTTCTAAGCGAATGTCGGCTGCTTTAGCTAGGCTGTTATGGGTGTTTCGTTCATTTATGAATGCCAGTATTTGATACATAGCGGCCATAGCCTCAAGCTGCGATTTAGGGGGCTCTTTACCATCGAACACATTAGGCAGTAAATTTACTTGATTGAAACCTGAAACAGTGATTGCGCTGCAGCATCAACTGCGCGCTCTTGATTCTACATCGGATTGAAAAATACCCACTTAACCTAACTGTGAAGTCAAGATTCCACAATTCCACTGTAAAACCAATATCATACACTTCAGCTCCACTTTGAACTCAATGTATCAGGTAAAACTAATAGCTCTCTTGGGGCATATAGCGGAAAGCTATCTAAGCCAACCTTTTGCACAAATGGCTGACTTTTATCGTACCTATATAATTGTTCGCTAGTATTATTCAAGCTCAAAGTACTAAATTGATTAACACCCTAGAAGCGCTAGAGTTAATACCTTTTGATCATCAGGGAATATTACATGGCCGAGAAGTGCAAGCTCTGGGTACCGCCCCTTAGGAGGTTGCTATGCGCATAGAGAGGGTCTGAGCAGTCGCGTGGCGTTGCTTAGAAGCAAGCTTGCGAGTCAATAGCAAGCGCATTTTGTGGTAGGCGCTTGTACGCAGCGACATGGGCCTTTATATCATAAGCTTAAAAAAACACTGTTGCGTTTGTTGCAAGGCAATGGTCTTTATATATCAATATACGCAAGGTTGTTTCTGGGTTAATATAGGATCCATAAATTATTGTAAACTAAACTCAGCTGTTTGAGTTACCCTTCAAAATGGAAAACAACAATGTCGAATAATTATTTCAATACTTTAACGTTACGTGATCAACTTGAACAATTGGGCAAATGCCGTTTTATGCATTTACCTGAATTCACAGAAGGTGTTGATGCACTTAAAGGCAAAAAAATTGTAGTCATTGGCTGTGGTGCACAAGGCCTAAACCAAGGTCTTAATTTACGCGATAGCGGTCTGGATGTCTCTTATACACTTCGCCAGGCGGCGATTGATGATAAACGTCAATCTTGGAAAAACGCTACTGAAAATGGTTTTACGGTGGGCACTTATAAAGAACTAATTCCGACGGCAGACGTCGTGCTTAATTTAACTCCCGATAAGCAACACACCCCCGTTGTCAATGAAATAATGCCAATGATGAAGCAGGGTGCTTGCCTGTCTTATTCTCATGGTTTTAACATTGTTGAAGAAGGCATGAAGATCCGTGAAGATTTGACGGTTATTATGGTTGCCCCTAAGTGCCCAGGTACTGAAGTTAGAGCTGAATACGTGCGTGGATTTGGCGTGCCGACGCTTATCGCCGTTCACGAAGATAATGACCCTCAAGGTCAAGGACTTGCACTTGCCAAAGCCTATGCGGTAGGTACTGGTGGACATAAAGCAGGTGTGTTGATGTCTTCTTTTGTCGCTGAAGTTAAGTCTGACTTGATGGGTGAACAAACGATTTTGTGCGGTATGCTGCAGACAGGTTCACTCTTGTGTTTCGATAAAATGATTGAAAAAAGCATCGATTCTGGTTACGCCTCTAAACTGATTCAATACGGTTGGGAAGTGGTTACTGAAGCGCTTAAATACGGCGGTGTCACTAACATGTTAGATCGTTTGTCTAACCCAGACAAAATCAAGGCGTTTGATTTGGCTGAAGAGCTAAAAGTCATCATGCGTCCGCTTTACAACAAGCATCAAGATGACATTATGAACGGCAAATTCTCTAGTGGCATGATGGCTGATTGGGCCAATGATGATCAGAAATTATTGGGCTGGCGTGCAGAAACTGCAGAGACTGCCTTCGAAAAAACCCCTGCTGGCGATGTGGAAATCTCAGAGCAAGAGTTTTTTGATCACGGTATTTTAATGGTGGCGATGGTTAAAGCCGGTGTTGAGCTAGCTTTTGAAACTATGACTGCTGCAGGCATCATCGCTGAATCTGCTTATTATGAATCTCTACACGAGACGCCTTTAATCGCCAATACTATTGCACGTAAAAAGCTTTATGAAATGAATGCGACTATTTCAGATACGGCTGAGTACGGTTGCTACTTATACAATCATGCCTGCTTACCGCTACTGCAAAATTTCATGAAAACGATTGATACTGATGTGATTGGCAAAGGGACTTCTTTGGAAGACAATGGGGTGGATAATGCACGCCTTATTGAAGTGAACGCTGCGCTGCGCTCACATCCTGTTGAACATATTGGTGGTGTTTTACGTGGCTATATGTCAGATATGAAAGCGATTGTCTAAAGCGCCCTAAGCCTAAAAGCCAAGATATGTTCTTGGCTTTTTTTTGCTCTTTGATAAGGTAAGGCCACCATGGAAATTGAATTTATAAACAGCTGCTTTGATTTTGATCAACGTTTTGAGTTGAAACATATTGACTGGCAAGTTGAATCTAATCAGCACTGGGTTATTACCGGTGCCAATGGCTCTGGTAAATCTGCCCTAGTCGCAACATTGGCGGGTTACGCAGACCTGCTCAGTGGCGAGCTCAAGGGCGTTCCAAAAAAGGTGGCATTGGTATCGTTTGAAGCGCAGGCGGAACTGATTGATCGGGAGCGAAAAAAAGATGATGCAGATATATTAGATGTTGTTAGCGAAGGTACGGCGGTTAAAGACATATTGGCTGAGGGCGATACCGATGCAGTAATCGTCAAACAACTGCTTGGCAAATTTGAACTTGAGTATCTATTAGAACGTGCGTTTAGAGCATTGTCGACCGGAGAGACCCGCAAGATACTCTTGATTCATGCCATCGCCAGCAGCCCCGAGTTGCTGATATTGGATGAACCTTTCGATGGCTTAGACGCATCAACTTTGAAGCTGTTGCAGGGCTTTCTGCTTGAGTTGAGCGAAAGCATTAATATGATTATGGTGCTCAATCGGTGTGATGAAATGCCTGATTTTATCAGCCATATAGGGTATATGAATGCGGGTCACTTGTTACACAAAGTTGCCCGTGCTGATACCTTAGCCAGTCGCGAACTATTACAATTACTGCATTTAAAAACCACTGATTTAGATATCCCAGCCACTGATAATAGCTCAGCGAATACGCTATTAGAGAGTGACAAGCCTCTGGTCATACTGACTGATATTTGTGTGAAATATGATCAGCTTAAAATTATTGAACATTTTAATTGGCGCATAGAGAAGGGCTGTCACTGGCAGTTAAGTGGTCCCAATGGCAGTGGTAAAACGGCTATATTGTCACTGATTACTGGGGATCATCCACAGTGCTATAGCAACGATATATTTGTGTTTGGTTTTCAGCGCGGTAACGGTGAAAGTATTTGGCAAATTAAGCAGTTTATCGGTTATGTTTCCACTGCTTTACAGTGGGAATATCGGGTCGGCACTAGCTTGAGAAATGTGATTGTTTCGGGTTTTTATGACAGTATCGGTCTCTATACAAAAGCCACAGATAGCCAAAAGAGCATTGCCAATCAATGGCTGGCGCTATTGGGAATGGAAAGCAGGGCCGATGAAAGTTTTAATAAACTCTCCTTTGGCGATCAACGTCTACTGCTGATTGCTAGAGCAATGGTGAAACACCCGCCGCTACTTATTTTAGACGAGCCGTGTCTGGGATTAGATGACATAAACCGTCAATTAGTATTGGCCCTGATTGAAAAGATTTGTAAAGGGGGGCAGTCGACAGTGCTCTACGTTAATCATCACAGTGAGGATGCAATCGCCGGAATCGATTTATATATGGAAATTGACAAAAATCCGCTTAATGCTACTCAACAAGACTAGGTTTTCAGGGTAATCTTAGTAGGCTCTTTTTGAATAGTCGAATTCGATAAACATCCACTGTATGGATAATAATGTAGAGGTAACAAATGGCTAAAATACTGGCTTTTTCCGGAAGTAGTAGAACAGGTTCTTGTAACCAGAAAATGCTCAATATCGCCGCCGAGGGAGCCCGCGCGGTCGGTGCAGAAGTGACAGTGGTCAACCTAGGCGATTTCGATATGCCTTTGTTTAATCAAGATTTAGAAGCAGCACAATTTCCAGAAGGTGCGCTGGCGTTTAAAAAACTTTTAGCAGCGCATGACGGTATTTTGGTCGCCTCACCAGAATATAATAGCGCTTATAGTGCGTTACTAAAAAATGCTATTGATTGGGCCTCGCGATCCACAGAAAAAAACGAGACCGCGCTAAGTGCTTATGACGGTAAGTTCGCGATTATAATGTCGGCATCGCCAGGTGGCTTAGGTGGAATGCGTGGGCTGGTATCACTGCGAATGTTACTGGCCAATATGAAAGTCAATGTGCTCTCTTCTCAAGTCACGCTAGGGGGAGCCTACCAAGCCTTTAATGATGATGGTTCGATGCGAGATGAGGCCAAGCAAAACGCTATTCAAGCCTTAGGTCGCGAATTAACTGACATGTTAAATTCGCAAGGTTAATGCTTAAAAGAGACCTTTTACTAAGCGCTCAAATAGTGCAAAGGTTTCTGAAAAGGTCTTTAAAAAGTCGCTAGGGGTTTCATGTCGATTAACACAGTGGTTAAAAGTAAGAGATTACTGCTACTCGCTCTGATCACTGTTGTGATCAGTATGTTGTTTGTCGGCCTTGAAGATAATATACCGGCCAGAAATCAGGTGCACTTTTCTCAAGTGGACGGCGCCCTAGTGTTCGGAGAAAGAGCGCTTGCCTATTCAAAACATAATTTAAATGCATCTCAAATTAATCATTTAAACCAACAGGGATTTGAAATAAAACTGAATTTTTCATCCGTTAACTATGAAAATAAAGCATTTCAATTCTTATTACTACTATCAAATGGAAACCCTGCTGAGCAACTAGTGATCGCTCAAGTACGAGATTACATCATCGTAATGAATGGTGATGATTATAATTACAGTAAGAAAACACCTCGAATCAGTATCAAAATAAAAGATAAATTTCAGGGCTATCAAAAATTTGTGTTGAACGTTGGTAAGGGTGGTACGAGGATAACCCTAAATGATAAATATAAAATGACCAAAAGTATGAGGTTGGTAAAAATCCCGGCTCCTAAAAAAGGTGTGAGGGTTTTGTTATCTGGTTCCGAACTCCTTAAAAATAATTGGCGCGGAGCGATAAAGTCACTGTCAATAAAAGCACTTGATTCTACTGCGGATCAACAACCTCTAATAAATTTTATAGCTTCAGCAGACTCTGCAGATGATAGAAAATCAACGGTCAGTGGCTTGGTTATTCCCGAAACAGTCACTTTATTGAAGCATAAAGTATTAGATGCTTCCTCGTTTAGAATCAATTCAAGTAATACCTTAGACGATATATTAATTAATTTTTTTGGGTTCATGCCCTTTGGATTTTTGTTGGTGGCCTTAATGATGAGGATCCCTATGGGATTTAGTAATAATGGCTATAAAACGATATTTTTACTCTTCGTGACTTTTCTCTGCGCCTTTTTGTTTAGTTTTATTATTGAGTACAGTCAAGCATGGCTAGTGACTCGTCATTCAAGTTTGCGCGACTTGTATATAAATACAGTCGGTGGGGTAGGTGGCGCGATCGTTTACGTTATTACGCTAAAAATCAAAAAAATATTCACAATTAAGAAGCATTGATTCACTAGATCATGGCTTGATTACGGGCAAAGAAACTATGCACAAAGAGGTTTTTGAATGTGCCACTAGAACTTTTCAGGCTGAGGCCTAGGTCACTGATTATCAATCAATATTTAATTTAAATTCGCTAAGTATATAATGTCAGCCGTTTGTTTGGTTTCAGCTGAATTGTGATGCATTTGCTTGGTTTTACTTAAACTCTGATGCGTTTGTAAGCCTTTGGACGATACTTGGTCAGTGGGTGTAGTGCTTAGGTTTTGCAGGGTATTGCGCATATTTAAAAAGCTTTCTTGCATTATTCTTGAAAGATAAATACATGAATACATTGGATTTTTAGCCATTTCACGACGTGAATTTATGTGGAATTGCATACCTTGTAATCGATGCTGACGATCGTCATGGATAGTTTCTATATAACCTTCGACTAATTCATCACGTAACGTCTCGAATGCTTCTGGATCTGATTTATTGAGTTCCATGAGCTGGTCAAAACTGGGTATTTGATACATCGTTTTTCTCCTCAACCTCGCAATCTAGTCAGTTTTAAAGCCCCTAAAATTGACACGATTTTACTGGATTGTCTTTTTTTAGTTTATATTGAGCAAACTATATAATATGAATATAATATGAATTCACTTGGATTTCAACAGCATCATTTAGATACTTTTTTAATCAATAGTTTAATATTAGTATAAGATCTCGGATTTGTGCTTTTTTTGATAATTATTTTTATAATACATAGTTACTCAGGCCTATCACTCACTAGCTAACGAAGGTAATAAAAGGAAAAAATAAATAAAAAACAATAGCTTATATTCATAAACAGTATTTCAAATTATTTTTAACGCCGTATCACTGAGTGTAGTGATAGCGCAAAGGGCACTTAGTCTGTGATAGCAGATTGTTATCAATCTAAAAATAGACAAACACCACCGCATAACACCTGCTTAAATGCTATCGTGAAAAATAGCTTCTTTAATCCCAAATAACTCACTTTAAATCAATGTATTCAATTGTTTTTTCGATATTAAGCCCTATATTAAAGGAAACCACAATGTGATGATTTGCCTGTTTTGTGCGTCTAAATAACTTTATTATAGGGCGCAGAGAAAATATTGAACTTAATCCTATATTTCTTAACAAACAGCTCAAGGCGCAATATAATCCCGACTTATTTATGAGAGAAAAATCTTGAATGACGCCGCTTTAAATGTTCATTTTAGCCAATTAAAAGAATGGTTAACCGCAGAAATTATTGGTCAACCGCGACTTGTTGAGCGTTTGCTTGTGGCTTTGTTAGCAGATGGCCATCTGCTTGTAGAGGGAGTACCAGGTGTCGCAAAAACCCGTGCCATAAATAGCCTTTCCAAAGGTGTTGCCGGTGACTTTCATCGGATTCAATTTACGCCTGACCTGCTGCCATCGGATGTAACAGGCAGTGATGTTTACCACCCAGAAGATGGCAGTTTTTCTTTCTCAAAAGGTCCTATATTTCACAACCTAGTACTGGCAGATGAAATCAATCGAGCACCCGCCAAAGTTCAATCCGCTCTATTAGAGGCGATGGCTGAGAGGCAGATCAGTGTAGGAAGTCACACTTATCCACTACCGCAAATTTTTATGGTCATGGCCACGCAGAATCCATTGGAACAAGAGGGCACTTATCCGCTGCCTGAAGCCCAACTGGATCGCTTTTTAATGAAAGTTAATGTGTCTTATCCTGATGTAACGGCAGAAAGAGAAATATTGAAGCTGGCAAGAAGCGAAGCCAGTGGCCATTCAAAGGTCGTTCCTGAACTTATGACGGATCAGCAATTATTGGCCTCTAGAGCAGAAGTGTTAGCGGTACACATGGCAGAGCCAATAGAGGAATATATTGTGCAGTTGACGATGGCTACACGTCATCCAATAAACTACTCTAAAGAACTTGCCGATTGGATTGAGGTAGGTGTAAGCCCCAGGGCGAGTATCGCCTTAGATCGATGTTCGCGAGCTTTAGCTTGGCTAAAGGGTAGAGATTATGTGACGCCTGAGGATGTGCAGCAGATTGTTTTTGATGTCTACCGACACCGCTTAATTCTCACTTTCGAGGCGGAAGCTAATGGCGTGACAGCGGATACCGTGATCAACAAATTAATTGAGTTAGTGCCGGTAGGATAACCTATTGATGGTTAAGCTCCAATGATTAAGATTGACAGTCTTTTTAATTAAGCGTTAGACAACAGGATTAAAAGCAAGTGATAAACGACCTAGAGCGAGCGCAGCCATTTAATTTTAGAGGTGCTTACCCTAACTTGCAACAGTTACTGGCGCTTAGAAACTATACGCCTGGGTTAAGCCTAGATACTGTGGTACGCACAAGTACAAGTGCCGGCAATTGGCAAACTAGGCTGCGCGGTCGCGGCTTAGATTTTGCTGAAGTGAGACTCTATCAAGCGGGGGACGACATCCGTAATATTGATTGGCGGGTGACAGCAAAAACTCAAAAAACCCACACTCGGCTGTTCTCTCAAGAACGTGAGCGGCCAATTATTTTAGCCGCTGATCTGCGTTCGGATATGTTCTTTGGGACGGTTAATTGCTTTAAATCTGTGGCTTGTGCAGGTTTTATGGCGGCGATTGCTTGGGCCGCTTTGCAAAGTAGAGACAAAGTGGGTGGATTAGTAATCGGCGACAATAGTCATATCGAAATAAGGCCTAAAGCGAGCAGGAAGGTGGTACTTTCCTATATTCATTATTTAGAACAGTATTGCCAACAGCTTGTCTCACCTATCGCGACTACCGTCAAACAAACACTCGATCAGTTATTGATGAAATTGCAACAAGTCGCGAGACCGGGCAGTGCCGTCTATATAGCAAGCGATTTTCATGACATAGAAGCAATCAATAAGGGCAGGTTACTTAAGCTATCGCAACACTGCCAAGTTCGCTTTATCTTAGTATCAGACCCGCTTGAGTGGCAGTTACCTGAAAATAACCTATTACAGATTACCGACGGCCATAATACCAGTGAGTTGAGCAACAAAAAGCAGACGTATCAGCATATGCAGCAAAGAGTGAAATTAATTGAAACGCTTTGTAAACCGCTGAATATTGAAATTATTCAATTAAGTACTCAGGACAATTTACTTGCAGTGTTGCAACAACGCTTTTCCACTCAGCTGCGTAAAGCTAAGGTGTAGCGAATATTATGACAGATCAGACAGATCCACTCGCTGGCTTGAAAGGGTTACATTTACCAGAGTCAATCACCGAGTTACCCCTTGCGGTCGGCTGGTGGATAGTCTTAATAGTGACAGTAAGCTTGCTATTGTTTGGCCAATTATTGGTGACTAAATGGCTAAACAAACATCGCTACAGAAGACTGGCCATGCAGCAATTTTCCATACTGGTAGGGGAGTTTGAAGAACACAAAGACGACATTAGGTTACTGACTAGTATAAACCAGCTGTTAAAGTCTGTGGTGATCCAGCAGTGCCCTGAGGTTAATCGGGCGGTTTTACAAGGAGAACAATGGCAGCACTTTTTACATCAGAGCCTCGCGGGCGTTAAGAATCTAGACATAGGCTCTTTTTTAGCACTGCAGGGTATTTATCAAAAATCGCTCTTGTTAACCAGTGAGCAACGTCAAGAGTTAATCCGTTGTTGCAAAGTGTGGTTAAAACAGCATCGTCTGGTTAATTCAGCGACAGGAATTAAATTTGTTTAGTTTTCAATGGCCTTGGGTCTTCGTTGGAGTTTTTTTGCCGCTGTTTATATACCGTTATTGGCAACCGGTGCCAAGACGTCAAAGCGCCTTGACAGTGCCTTTTTATGCCAAGATAAAAACCGCTGAAACGACCTTCTCCCATTCATTAGATAAAATTAGAGCCTGCGCCCTAATGGCTATTTGGCTACTGGTATTAGTGGCCGCCGCCAAGCCAGTCTGGCTGGGTGAGCCAGAGCCTGTAAAGACAAGCCCCAGAGATTTAATGTTAGCGGTGGATATATCCGGCAGCATGAATGTTAAAGATATGCAGCTTGGTGATGACATGGTCAATCGCCTTACGGGAATCAAGGTGGTTTTAGATGGCTTTATTAAACGCCGTAATCAAGACCGGATGGGGCTGATTTTATTTGCAGATAATGCCTATATTCAAACGCCGTTAACGTTAGATCACAAAACTTTAGCGCAATTTTTGCAGGAGGCGCAAATTGGATTTGCCGGTCAAAATACCGCGATTGGTGATGCCATAGGTTTAGCTTTAAAACGGATGCAGAATAAACCCGAAAAAAGCAAAGTACTAGTGTTATTAACCGACGGAGCCAACACCGCGGGTTCAGTGACGCCATTGGATGCCGCTAAAGTCGCTGCAGAACAAGGTTTGAAAATATACACTCTAGGTTTTGGCGCAGATGAGTTAATCGTAGACAGCTTTTTTGGTAGTCGAAGTGTCAATCCCTCAGCCGACTTAGATGAAACGACCTTATCTGAAATTGCAGAGTTGACCGGCGGCAAATATTTTCGTGCGCGCAGTATTAATGAGCTAGTAGAAATTTATCAGTTACTAGACGACCTTGAACCCCAACCACTGACGGGAAAGGTAGTTGTGCCTCAGAAAAGTTTGTTTTATTGGCCGCTCGGGATGGCAATTATACTGAGTTTGTTATGGTTTTTAATCACAGTAAGTCGCCAGTACACTGGTATGAATCCTGTCAATAGACAGGAGGGGGACAAGAGTGTTCGCTGATTTTCATTTTTTACGCCCACTGTGGTTAGTGGCGCTTATTTTTACGCCCATTATTGGCATGGGTTTATGGCACCTAAAAGCCAAAAATAATCAATGGCAGGGATTCGTAGATAAGGCATTACTGGCGCATTTAATCGTTCCTGCGCAACATAGAATTAGTTATTGGCCCAGCGTATTGGTGTGTATCGCCTGGATGTTGAGCGCGATAGCAATGGCAGGGCCCAGTTGGAAGAAGCTGCCGCAACCGCAATACAGTGATCAACAGCCTTTAGTGATAGTGGTTGATTTGTCACCTTCGATGTTAGTGCAAGACATTAAACCGTCACGACTAGTCAAAATGCGCTTCAAATTGATTGATTTACTTAAATCTAGGCAACAGGGACTCACCGCCATGGTGGTTTACGCCGGAGATGCGCATGTCCTCTCCCCATTAAGTGATGACAATCAAACCATGATTTCCCTAGTGCCGACCCTTTCTCCAGATATTATGCCGGTCTCTGGGAGCAGAACGGAAGAGGGGATTGCCTTGGCAGTCTCGCTGATCACAGATCAAGGACATGCATCAGGCAGTATTATTCTCTTTACAGATGGTGTCGCGCAAGAGGCACAGCAAGCCTTGCAGAAAATCTTACAAGACACTAATATCTCCCTGTCTATTATTGGTGTAGGGACCCAAAATGGCGCGCCAATTCCCCTCACAGGGCAGTCCTTTGCAAAAGATTCCCAAGGTAATATTGTCATCGCGAAACTAGCAGTAGCAAAGCTACAAGCCCTAGCCTCTATGTATAGTGGAGTGTACGCAGGCCTAAGTTTGAACAATGCGGATGTTGATACAGTGTTAAGTGCGACGAGTGAAAGTAAATACTCGTTAGTTGATACAGACGTTTCAGGAATGGATCAATGGGATGATTTCGGTCAATGGGTAGTTTTCTTACTATTGATTGTGGGTCTATTTAGCTTTCGCCGTGGCTATATTTTGCAGTGTGTTGGGGTTGGGGTTTTCAGCTTACTGATGTTGAAACCAGTCCCTGCGATGGCACTAGAATGGGATGACTTCTGGTTAACAGGCAATCAGCAAGGGGCGAAGTCACTGCAGCAACAAGATTACGCTAATGCCGCTGAGGCATTTGACGATACAAGTTGGAAAGGCGTTGCTCAGTTTAAAGACGATGAGTACCTTAGTGCCGCCGACAGTTTTGGCCAACAAAACAGCGCTGATGGCTATTATAATCAAGGCAATGCGTTGGCAAAAGGAGGGGAGTTAGCGCAGGCAATCCAAGCCTACGACAAGGCATTACTGCTACAACCTGAAATGTCAGATGCCATCATCAATAGAGCATTAGTCTCTAAACTGTTACAAGAGCCCTCAGCGAACAAAGAGCCCTCCGCCAAAAAAGAGCCCTCCGCGAACATAGAGCCCTCAG
>JAWUWK010000126.1:0-14891 GCA_034111875.1 Gammaproteobacteria bacterium | reverse complement strand
GTGGTATCTAGAAATTCACGCAACAGTTCTATTTGTCGACTGTTTAAGCTAACGGGGGTTTCTACTAATACTTTCACCATTAGATCACCTGTGGCACCCCCTCTGACAGGCGAGACACCTTTCCCACGCAACCTAAACATCTTACCGGTTTGGGTCTCGGCCGGAATTTTTAACTTAACCCGACTCTCTAGTGTAGGCACTTCTAGTTGCCCACCTAAGGCAGCGTCGTGAAAAGAAATGGGTACTTCGCAGTATAGATGTCGGCCATCACGTTCAAAAATCTCATGCGCTTTCACATCTACTTGTACATATAAGTCTCCTGCAGGACCACCGTTAGCCCCCGCTTCACCTTCACCAGTGAGTCTTACTCTATCACCAGTATCAACACCTGCAGGTATCTTAACTGATAGTTTTTTATCTTTATTTACCCGTCCCTGACCATGACAACTGTTACATGGATCGGTAATCGTACGACCTTCCCCACGACACTTAGGGCAAGTTTGTTGCACAGAGAAAAAGCCCTGTTGCATTCTCACTTGACCTACACCGCCACAGGTTTGACAATTAGTGCTGCTGGTGCCCGGCTTAGAACCAGAACCATCACAAGGTTGACAACCGGCCAAGGTATTAACTCGTATGCTTTTCTCAACACCGCGTATCGCCTCTTCGAGGGTTAGCGACATGGTATATCTAAGATCGGCACCACGTTGCACCGAACTTTGTCGTCCACCGCCACCTGCTCCGCCAAAAATATCACCGAACACATCGCCAAAGACATCACCAAAACCTTGACCGCCTTGACCACCACCCATGCCTTGCTCTAAACCCGCATGACCGTATTGATCATAGGCGGCACGTTTTTGTGCATCAGACAAAATTTCGTTGGCTTCGTTTAGCTCTTTGAATTTCGCCTCCGCCGCGGCATCACCAGGATTGCGGTCTGGGTGACATTTCATAGCCTGTCGGCGATACGCCTTTTTGACGTCTCGATCGCTGGCGTTTTTATCCACACCAAGAATTTCATAGTAATCTTGCTTTGACATAGTCTGACTCTGATAGGCAGTGTTGAAATCATTAACCACCTGACATGATGGTATTTAGATCTTTACTTTTAACGCGACAAGCCCCTGACAATCGAAACTGTACAGAGGCCAGGAATATGGCGAGCTGATTGCTCGCCTAATAGCACTGTTTGGGCGCTACTATTTTTTCTCTGAAGTTTCTTCGACAATTTCAGCTTCTTTGACTTCTTCAAACTCCGCATCTACCGCATCATCAGCTGGTGAAGCTTCGGTTTCAGCCGTCTCTGGCCCCGCTTGCGCCGCTTGAGCTTGAGCTTGTATCTTCTCAGCGAGCGGTGCCATCACTTCAGCCAGTGCAGCAGTTTTAGCTTCGATTTCGTCTTTATCGTCGGCTTTTAATGCCACTTCTAACGCTTCGATCGCCGCTTCAACTGAAGCTTTATCTTCTGCGCTCGCTGCATCAGCTGCTTCTTCTAGCGCTTTCTTAGCTGAATGCACCATAGCATCACCTTGATTACGTGCCGCGGTAAGCTCTTCAAACTTTTTGTCTTCTTCTGCATTGGCTTCAGCATCTGCGACCATCGCTTCAATTTCTTCATCAGATAAACCAGAAGAGGCTTTGATGACGATTGATTGCTCTTTACCTGTCGCTTTGTCTTTTGCCGATACATTTAAAATACCGTTGGCATCTAAATCGAAGGCCACTTCAATTTGTGGCATACCTCGTTGAGCCGCTGGAATATCTTGCAAATCGAAACGACCGAGTGATTTGTTAAGATTCGCTTGCTTTCGCTCACCTTGAATAACATGAATAGTCACTGCTGATTGGTTGTCTTCATAAGTAGAGAAAACTTGTGATTTCTTAGTCGGAATCGTAGTGTTTTTCTCGATCAATGCAGTTGCAACGCCACCGGCTGTTTCGATACCTAACGTTAGCGGTGTAACATCTAACAAGAGTACGTCTTTAACATCTCCGGAAAGAACAGCACCTTGAATCGACGCACCAACGGCGACCGCTTCATCTGGGTTGACATCTTTGCGGGGCTCTTTACCAAAGAATTCAGCAACTTCTAGTTGCACCATAGGCATACGCGTTTGACCGCCGAGCAAGATAACTTCGTCAATTTCAGAAGCGCTTAAATCGGCATCTTTTAGGGCTTGACGACAAGGAGCAATAGTGGCTTTTACTAAGTCTTCAACTAACGCTTCTAGCTTAGCGCGTGTCAATTTTACGTTTAAATGCTTAGGACCTGTGGCGTCAGCCGTGATGTAAGGTAAGTTAACATCGGTATGTTGTGCTGATGAAAGCTCAACTTTAGCTTTTTCAGAGGCTTCTTTTATGCGCTGCAGTGCCAGTGGATCATTGTGTAGATCAATGCCTGATTCTTTTTTGAATTCATTTGACAAGAACTCGATTAGACGTAAATCGAAATCTTCACCACCTAGGAATGTATCACCGTTAGTAGCCAATACTTCAAACTGATGCTCACCGTCTACTTCGGCAATTTCAATAATAGAGACATCAAAAGTACCACCACCCAAGTCATAAACAGCGATAGTTTTATCACCTTTAGACTTGTCCATACCGTAAGCCAGCGCAGCCGCAGTCGGCTCATTTATAATACGTTTAACTTCTAGTCCGGCGATACGGCCAGCATCCTTAGTCGCCTGACGTTGGGCGTCATTAAAGTAGGCCGGTACTGTAATAACAGCCTCTGAAACACTTTCACCTAAATAATCTTCTGCTGTTTTCTTCATTTTCTTTAAAATTTCAGCAGAAATTTGTGGTGCCGCCAATTTGTTATCTCTTACGGACACCCAAGCATCACCGTTGTCAGCTTCGACAATAGTGTAAGGCACCATTTTAATATCTTTTTGAACCACTTTATCTTTGAACTGACGACCGATTAAGCGCTTGATTGCAAACAAGGTGTTGACAGGGTTAGTCACTGCTTGGCGTTTAGCTGGCTGTCCAACTAAAATTTCATTATCATCCGTGTAAGCTATAACAGAAGGGGTTGTACGATCGCCCTCTGCATTTTCAATAACCTTGGCAGTGCCACCGTCTAGTACTGCGACACATGAGTTAGTTGTTCCTAAATCAATACCAATAATTCTGCCCATTTTTCTCTCTCCAATTGCACGCTTTTCGCTGTGCTCAATTCTGTTCTGACCGCTTAACTGATATATGGATACTAATTAAGCTATTTCAAGTGCATTTGCCGGCTATCACTAATTAAAATTAGCGGCAGCTTATTTAGCAACCATAACCAGTGCAGGTCGCAATAAGCGACCACTGATAGTGAAACCTTTTTGCATCACTGTTACGACAGTATTCGTTTCGACGTCACCCCCATCTACCATAGACATGGCTTGATGTAATGCAGGATCAAATGCTTCGCCTTGGGGGTCAACTTGCACAACGTTGAATTTTTCAAGTGCACCCAGTAACATCTTCAAGGTCATTTCTACCCCTTCCTGAAGCGATTTGGTAGATTCATCATCTGCATTACTGAGCAGCGCCATCGCTAGCGAATCGACAACGGGCAACATTTCGGTGGCGAATTTTTCTGTACCAAACTTACGCGCTTTAGTGACATCTTGCTCTGCACGGCGTGTAGTATTTTGGGCGTCGGCAATAGTCCTGAGGGTTTGATCTTTCAAACTGGCTATTTCAGCCTGTGCTTCAGCAAGCTGCTTGATCATGTCCAAACCCGCAAGAGGGTCCAGTTCATCTAATACAAACTCTGCTTCAGATTGATCTACAGGCTCATTCTCTAATACGACTTGCGCTTCTAGAATGTCGTTAGCTTGTGCATCGTCAAGTGGGCTTACAACTTCCTCAGCTAAAACCTCTGCGTCTTTCTCTTGCTTGTGACTCATTTTTTTCTCCGAGTTTACATTTACTATGCTGTAAACTTAAAACGCTGTTTAATTTAGATGGTTGATTAAGCGTTAATACGTTCTAGTTTATAGCGTCATTATACCTTTGGTTTGTATATGGGGTTTTGACTAAGCTCTTCAAGTCTTTTTTTAAAAAAAAGCCACCACAAAAAACTAACCCTTGCCAGCAAATGGAAAATGATCTATAAAGTACTGTATAAATAATCAGATAGCAGGTTTTTTAAAAAAATGCTGACACACCTTAGTATTCACAACTTCGCCATTGTCGAAAACCTAGCCCTAGACCTCAATACCGGTATGACTGTGGTCAGTGGAGAAACAGGCGCTGGCAAGTCCATCATGATTGACGCACTGCAACTCGCATTAGGTAACAGAGCCGACAACGGCGTTGTTCGCAATGGGGCCAAAAAAGCCGAAATCATTGCCAACTTCGATATCTCCAAGCTACCCCGCGCACAAGCATGGCTAGATGTGCAAGAATTAAGCCTTGATGGCGAATGCATTTTGCGCAGGATAGTCACTAGTGAGGGCAGGTCCAGAAGCTTTATCAATGGTCGTAACTGTCCACTGAGTTCACTTAGGGAACTCGGTCAATTTCTCGTAGCCATTCACGGCCAACACGAACACCAAAGCCTGCTTCAAAAAGAACAACATAGAGTACTACTGGATAATTTTGCGGCCCATTCTCGGCTGCAAACAGATACTCTGAATAGCCACCAACATTATCATAAATTAAATAAGTCCCTGACGGCACTCACTACTCAAAGTAGCGAGCAACAAGCTAAAGTGCAGCTGTTGAGTTACCAAGTTGAAGAACTTGATCTACTGGGCCTGGAGCCGGATGAAGCAAAAGCGCTAGAACTAGAGCAAAAAACTTTAAGCCAAGCTACCCAAATTCTGAACAGCGGCCAGCTGCTATTAAACTTAATTGATGAGGACGATGACCGGCAAACGGTCCACTTACTAAGCCAATCTGTGCAAATTCACTCGGAACTACCACAGCAAAACACACAGATCGAACAAGCGGGAGAATTACTCAATTCAGCGCTTATACAAGTACAAGAGGCGGGTGCTGAAATTCGCCAATATTTAAATAGTATAGAAATCAACCCACAGCGCCTATCAGATGTCGAAGAGCGCTTATCGAACATTTACAACCTGGCGCGCAAGCACAAAGTCGATCCTTGCGAGTTGGCTGCTCTGCATCAGCTACTGACCATTGAACTTAACACTATTAATGGTTCTGATGACGCCATAGCCACTTTGAAAGTCGAAGTAGAGAAGGCGAAAGGCATTTATATGACCTTAGCCCAAAAACTCAGCAAACAACGACATAGCGCCGCCAAAAAATTGAATAAACAAATTAATCACCAACTGACCACACTGGGCATGGCCGCTGCCGAGTTTATCGTCTCTTTCCATACTTACAGTCAAGACAACTTTACAATGCACGGCTTAGAAGAAATAGAATTTCTCATCAGCACAAATACAGGCCAACCGGCAAAACCCCTCGCAAAAATCGCATCAGGTGGCGAGCTATCCAGAATAAGTCTTGCTATTCAAGTGGTTACTGCACAGAGCAATCCGACCGCTACTTTAATGTTCGATGAGGTCGACGTAGGCATTGGCGGCGCAATTGCAGAAGTTGTTGGTAATCTATTGCGTCAACTGGGAGAACAGAGTCAAGTACTTTGTATAACACACCAACCACAAGTGGCTGCGCAGGGCGAACAACATCTATTCGTTAGTAAGAAATCCCAGAGACAAAGCACCCATACTCAAGTCGATTGCATCAAAGCCGACGCAAGGGTACAAGAAATTGCGCGTATGCTCGGTGGGGTAGATATTACGCAGCGCACCCTTGATCATGCAAAAGAAATGCTCAACGCGTAACCAGGCAAACATTGCGGGCAATAAAAAACCAGCGGATGCTGGTTTTTTATTGTGTCAAGACCTTACTTAGTGACACAACCTGCTGAGCAAGTGCCGTAGAGGTATAAAGTACGATCTGTTAGCTCGTAACCCAAATCAGCGGCGATTTTGTGTTGTCTTTTGACTAAATCGGAATCAACAAACTCTCTCACTTTACCACATTTAACACAGACTATATGGTCGTGTTCTTCATCTCTAGATAGCTCAAAGACTGAATGACCGCCCTCAAAATGATGCCTTGACACTAATCCAGCGGATTCAAACTGAGTTAAAACGCGATAGACTGTCGCGAGCCCGACGTCTTCGCCAAGCTCCATCAAATTCTTATAAATATCTTCAGCACTGAAATGATCACCTTCGCCTGCTTTTTCCAAAATCTGATAAATCTTTACCCTAGGCAAGGTAACTTTTAGACCAACTTTGCGTAATTCTTGATTTTCAAGAGCCATAATTATCTTTCTCTATTGATTCTAGCGACTGGATGCTAAACTATATTAACTTAAATATTGGATAATAGTGGAAATAATTTACCCATGCGAAAACTCTTATTATTAATAACTTCGGTCATTCTAATTTCCGGTTGTACTCAATTCCCAGGCGTTTATAAATTAGATATTCCACAGGGTAATATTCTTACTCAAGAATCTGTCGATCAATTGGAACCTGGAATGACACCCAGACAAGTTCAGTTCATCATGGGCACACCCATCATTGAAGATACCTTTAATTCGAATCGGTGGGATTATATTTATACCATGAAAAAAGCTGGCGAAACACCGGCTCTTTCTAGGGTTACAGTATTATTCACTAATGGTTTACTGACCAACATCAAAGGTGATTTACGTCCCAATAGTACTGATCAGTGACATTGAGTTTCAGCAGTATATAATTAACTAATCACGGCATACTGCTGAAACAATATCGCTGAACTTTAATTTTCAGTTTGTTTCAATTTCTCTGCTCGCCTTGCCCTGATAACTTTAGGGTCAGCAACCAAAGGTCGATACAACTCAACTCTGTCGCCCTCGCGTAACACTTCTTCTTTGGGCTTTCGAACGCCTTTACCAAAAATCCCCATAGCGATAATTTCAAGATCTATTTCAGGAAACACAGCGACAATGTTCGATGCGACCGCCGCATCAAACACAGACGTTCCCTCTCTCACGTCTAAGGCAATGATCTTTTGAACTTTTGGACCGGCAAAAGCGACTTCAACTCTGATCATAGTCTCAATCATTTTGATAGACCTCGCTAGCGCGTTGCACAAAAGCTTCAACCATGGTGTTGGCTACTTGAGTAAAGACTTTCTCCATGGCAAAAGAGGCCACTTTATTGGAAAACTCAAAATTCAAACTTAAATTAACCTTACATGCCGTTTCATCTAATGGTGCAAATTGCCATTGCCCGACTAAGTGCTTAAACGGACCTTGAACTAACTCAAATTCTATTTTAGTCGGTGAAACTAAGGTATTTCGGGTTGTAAAACTATATTTCAAACCCGCTTTAGCTAAATATAAACAGGCAACCATTTCATGCTCTGAATGGGAGCGGACATCTGAAGCGGCACACCAAGGCAAAAAATCGGGATAAAATTGCACATCGTTGACTACATCAAACATTTGTTGTGTCGTATGAAACACCAACGCACTTCTATCGATTTTAGTCATTAATATTCTTAATACCAGTTATAAAGAGCCAGTGAAAACACCCCCTCTTTGTAAGTAAAGAGAAGGCCTATTGTACTAAAAAAAACAATAAA
Organism: Gammaproteobacteria bacterium; assembly: GCA_034111875.1. Taxonomy (GTDB): domain Bacteria; phylum Pseudomonadota; class Gammaproteobacteria; order Pseudomonadales; family Balneatricaceae; genus Rs1. The sequence continues at coordinate 7,274 of JAWUWK010000126.1, read as the reverse complement.
ATGGAGTCAATATCTAATTGGTTTAACACTAAAATTAATATAAATAGACTGGGCGCCACAAACCGAATCAAAAAATACCATAGATACAACCAGAACATCCCCGTATTGGTTATTTCGTCACGCACTAATGCAGGCTTTAAAATCCAGCCAGCATAGACAGCAACGAGCAGCCCAGCTAAGGGCAGTATGACTTTGGCGGTAGCGAAATCTAGCAGATTAAAAAGCTGCAGCTTAAAACCGCTGATATCACTCCCTTGTTGGACACAGGCCAAGCTGATAAGCCAAGCCACGAAACCAACTAAAATCACCGCACTCCAGCGGCCATTTGTCACACGCTCACTACACCAGGCAATACAAGGCTCTAGCAAAACCAAGGCTGAGGACAATGCGGTCAAAATAACAAATATGAAGAACATAACACCAAGGTATTGGCCATTGAGCATATCACCGAAGGCGCTTGGCAAAGCTACAAACAGCAAATCAAAACCAGACACAGGCGCTATTTGACTCGACATTAGAATCGGCACTATCACCAGCCCTATCGCACCAGATATGAGAATATCGACCAGCGCCACGCTGAACACAATTAAGCCAATACTGCCTCTTTTTGGTAGATAGGCACCTAATACCATTAAAGAGCCAACACCAATAGATAAAGTGTAAAAAGCCTGCTCAAAGGCTAAGACAAACGCGCCAAAGGTGAGTTTTTTAATATCGTAATTAAACAAGTACTCTATCGCCGGATACAAGTTACCATAGGTCAACGAGTGGTATAACAGAAAAACTAAGACCACAATCGAAAAAGGGACTAAAGAAGTAATGCCGCGACCTAATCCTTTATTAATACCAAAACCGAGTATAAACACAACACTGAAAATAAACATGGACTGATATAGCAATTGATTACTAACATTCGTTTTTGTTTGCTCAAAGACTAATTGCGCATTTGACCTACCAATATCAATAAATGTACCTTGGTATATTTCAAGCAAATAACTGATAACCCAGCCGGCGACCACGGTTAACATCACAAAAATGCTAAGACCCGCAAACAAACCCAGATAGCCTATTATCGACCAGTGCCTAGATGCACCCGAGCGGACAGCCGTGCTTTTAATCGCGGCGACAGGATTAGCTCGGCCAATATGCCCAACGGCGACTTCGCTGAGCATCATAGGCACACCCATTACAATGATACAGAGCAAATACAGCAGCAAAAACGCGATACCGCCATTTTCAGCCATGACCATTGGGAACTGCCAAATATTCCCCAAGCCAACAGCCCCAGCAGTCGCGGCGAAAAAAAACACCCAGCGACTCCCCCACACAGGTTGTTCCATCACACTAGTACTCATTCCACGACGACCAATTTACTACCCTCATTTTCTGTTCCTGAGTAATTGCCTGTAATAGGTGTCAGTTATCTGCAGACCTATGCATAATGACTACGTTTGGCACTACACCATTAAAAACACACTCACAATCCTTATTCATGAGTATAAACTCCGGTTCTTTGCTTGTATCAGCTTAGCTTGCCACTTCTTGCGAAGTCCTTATCTTATTATATTTTTTAAGATACCATCAACATAAATTCAGCCTAAACACATGAAGTCGCTGATTATTTTCCCTGCACCCTCTGTTAGACCGTTATGTGGAACATACGAACAAGCCTCGTAAGCCTCTGGCATACAGAGAATTCCCACATTTAGGCATCGATTACAAGCGCTCTGGTGACCCGACGAAAATTGATAACGACGAGATAGGTTTGATCTTTATTCCCTGAAGGGTAGGCTTAAAAAAACCAACTACTTTGTCAGATAGCGAGGAAAGGACTGATCATTGCACTGGGCAATCTGTCCTGTATTTAACCGGTTTTAAGCCTAAAGAGTATATACAGGCCTTATTCGCACGTTCCATAATCTGTCAACAGAATATCTAAATTAGAGCAATATCAGTTAACAGCAAGTTTAATTACACTTTTAATGCAAAAATCCTCAGGTACTGGCTATCGTAATTAAAGTCGCATCGTTATACTTGCCGTTATGGCTAAAAAGAAAAAAACTAAGAATACCGGTAATACTATCTGTCTGAATAAACGCGCCAGACACGAGTATCATATCGATGAAACCATTGAAGCGGGATTAGTACTAGCAGGCTGGGAAGTAAAGAGCTTAAGAGATGGCCGTGCCCAACTCATAGATTCCTATGTGATGTTTAAAGACCATGAAGCGTGGCTGGTTAATGCCACTATGACCCCTTTAAAACAGGCAAGCACTCACTACGTCACAGAACCGCGACGCCCCAGAAAACTATTGATGCACAGTCGTCAAATTTCTAATTTAGCCTTTGCCGTTGAAGCAAAAGGTTTCTCCTGTATTGCCTTGGCACTTTACTGGAAAGACGAAAAAGTTAAATGTGAAGTTGCCCTAGTGAGGGGCAAACAACAACACGACAAACGCGCCACTGAAAAAGAAAAGGACTGGAGTCGTCAAAAACAACGCGTATTGAGCACTCGATAGCGTTTTACAAGCTCTGATTCAAAACTAGAGCTTGGTACCTCCTCCCTGCACTGCTGCAACGCTTTTATAGAGCGGGACCTGAGCTTGCACTGCAAAACAGTATTTAGCCCTTTTTTTGCCTTTTCCTATTTTCGCTCGCCACATAGTCCAAAGCTCTCAGGATATTACAAATAGCCCAAGCCTATCGAACCTTTTGGGTTATCTACCATCCAAGATAAATAATCTGTGGTGAAAATTTGCGGCCTTTTCGTAGATTTACTTACACAGAGCTTCTTTATTCAAAGGCACCTATTAAAAATCACTTCTTTAAAGCGACCTTAGAGTAAGCGACAAATTAACTGAAATTATACTCGTTACAAATGAAAGACTGTTTCCAATCAACAAACATGAGGCAAACATGAGCAAAAATTTAAGTATTTTCCTGTTAATCATCTTTAGTCTGATTAACGCCAGTAGTTTCGCTGCGCTGCCCGCGACGGACTCCCAGGGCAAGATACTGCCCTCGTTGGCACCGATGTTAAAACTTGTCAATCCCGCGGTGGTGAATATATCCACCTTTTCTACTCGCCAAGCACGTCAAAGCCCCTTAATGAATGATCCTTTTTTCAGGCATTTCTTTGAATCACAACGTCAACAGCAACCACAGCAACGTAGTAGTAGCGCTGGGTCCGGGGTGATTGTTAATGCTCAAAAAGGCATAGTAATGACCAATCACCATGTCATAGAAAAAGCCGACGAAATTCAAGTTTCCCTAATTGACGGTAGAAATTTCAAGGCAAAGTTATTGGGCTCCGACCCCGATTTAGACATTGCTATCTTGCAAATAAACGCCAACAATTTACAAGAAGTTAAACTGGCGGATTCATCCCGGGTGCAAGTGGGCGACTTCGCCGTCGCTATCGGTAATCCATTTGGCTTAGGCCAAACAGTCACTACTGGGATTGTCAGTGCATTAGGCCGCTCAGGCCTAGGCCTTAAAGGCTATGAAAATTACATACAAACTGATGCCTCGATTAATCCAGGTAACTCCGGTGGAGCGCTGGTCGACTTAGCCGGAAGACTGATAGGCATAAACTCTGCCATCATCGCGCCTTCCGGTGGTAATGTCGGCATAGGCTTTGCTATCCCAGTTAATATGGCAAAAGCAAGTATGCAGCAAATACTCAAACACGGAGAAGTGAGGCGCGGTCAAATTGGCGTCAGCATACAAGATATTACCGACCAATTGCGTCAGGCTTTTAACTTGCGAAACGGCCAACAAGGGGTGCTAGTGACAGGAGTAGGCAACAACACCCCCGCACAACAAGCAGGCTTGCAATCTGGAGATATCATCACCGCTGTTGACGGCAAAAAAACCAATTCAGGTAATAGCTTACGCAGTCAAATTGGCATTAAAAATATTGGCGATAAAGTAAAACTGAGCGTGTTAAGAGAGGGCCGCAACCGCAGTTTCAAGCTAACTGTAGGAAATCCTCAGCAATTCAGCAGCACAGGGACTAACAGTCAAAACGACAATGCTTTACACCCACTGCTGGCCGGTGCGCGCTTTTCCCCAAGCCGCAACAGTGATGGTGTATTCGTCTCTGCACTGCAAAATAACTCAATGGCCGAATACAACGGCTTGGAAGCTGGCGATCTCATCATTCGAACCAACAAGCGCAAAGTGCGCAACCTAAAGGAGTTTATAAACGCTCTGCGACTCAGCCAGAATTCACTGTTTATACAACTTAAACGCAAAGGACAACTGCTGTTACTGGCCATAAGGTAAGAAAATAGCGACCAACAGGTAATTAGCCTATCCGTAGACTATTGCCTAAAACCGGTGGCGTATTCAATGCGCGAAGAAACTAATTCAGGCAAATTGATCAAGATTCAAGCAAACTCGAAAATAGTGCTTCCTATCCTTTCACGAGTCACTATAATAGCTTCTACTTTGGGGGTGACTTGGATTCGACGCCGATTACAAAACCTTAAGTGCATGTCGTGAGTGTAGTGAATCACGTTAATCCCTTACTACAAAGTTATCGTTGAAAACGACGATAACTACGCACTAGCAGCTTAAGTCTGCTACGCAACACCTTCAGGTGCCTATAACTAGAGGATTTGTTGTGTCATACGAGATGGGATCGCCCGGAAGCTTTGTCTCAAGCGGAACGGTTAAAACTAAAGAGGCTCGCCCTAAACGCCCTGACCTTCGGGCCGTGCTGGGTTAATTTAATAGAAGTGTCTAAGCATGTAGATCTTGAGGCAGCGGATTGGCGGACGCGGGTTCGAAACCCGCCACCTCCACCACTTGCAGTTCCTATAAGTCACTAGGAGCACCCAAAAGCCCTTTAGCAGCAATGCTTTAGGGCTTTTTTGTGTCTATAGTGTTCTCAGCACTGCCTATTGAATCCCACGCCTATTGGGGGTATATTTGGAGGAACAAGGGGTATTATTCAATTTCAGTTCATTTTTGTACCCCCAAAAACCGTTAAGACCCAGAGGGCGCACGACATGGCACTCACCATAAAACAAATCCAAGCAGCAAAACCTAAAGATAAGGACTACAAATTATCCGATGGTGGAAGCATGTATCTTCTTATCAAAACCAATGGCGCTAAATATTGGCGTATGAAATATCGCTTCTTCGGCAAAGAGAAAACTTTTGTTATTGGCATCTACCCTGAAACATCATTAAAAGAAGCCAGAGAGTCACGGGACAAAGCTCGAAAGTTATTGCGAGACGACATTGATCCAAATGCCAAGAAAAAAGCGCGTAAAGCGCAAACAAAGCTGCATGCAGAGACTACTTTCAAAACTATTGCCTTAGAGTGGTTTGAGGTGCATCAGAAAGATAAAGTTGAACGCCATAAAAGTAGAGTTATGAGCAGGCTGGAACGTGATTTATTCCCAACGCTTGGCTATTTACCTATCCAAGAAATCACCCCTCCCGTTTTATTAGAAGCGCTCAGGCCTATCGTAAAACGAGGCGCTATAGAATCGGCTCACCGCACCAAACAAATAGCCGGACAAGTCTTCAGATATGCCATTTCAACTGGCCTTGCAGAAAGAGACCCCACCCCCGATTTAAAAGGTGCTTTACCTCCACCGCAGAAAAAGCATCATGCAGCATTAACCGAGCCTAGAGATATTGGCCATTTAATGGTCGCTATCGATAATTTCAACGGTACTTTCGTGGTTAAAACGGCCCTTCATTTATCCGCTCTCTTCTTCTGTCGCCCTGGTGAATTAAGACACCTCAAATGGACTGACATTAACTATGAAGAGAATAGGATTGAAATAACCGCTAGCAAAACCCAACAACAACTCATTATTCCTCTCTGCCAACAGGCAATTAGGTTGTTAGAAAATATCAAAGCTTATAGTGGTAGTAGTCTTTATATTCTTCCGTCTGCCAGAGGTGGTAGCCGTTGCATGTCCGAAAACGGTGTCAGAGTCGCACTGCGATCAATGGGCTATGATAATGAATCTATGACTCCACACGGCTTTAGAGCAATGGCCAGAACCATCTTAGATGAAGTCTTTGAATACCCTATTGAATGGATAGAGCAGCAATTGGCGCACTCTGTGAGGGATCCAAACGGCAGAGCATATAACCGCACTAAACATTTAAAGCAACGTACTGAGATGATGCAAAAGTGGGCTGACTACTTAGATCAGCTCAAAACACAGGCATTGGCAAAAAACATTGTCATTGCTAATTTTAAGAGGGCTTAACCACGAGCTTTATTCTTTTACCGGCCTAGGGTCTATTCAAGAACAAAATCCATAGCCTCTTGGTTGGTAAGCTCTATATAAGAAAATACTGGAGGGACCATTATGACTACACCAAAATCTATCAATAAAATACCAACATGGTTTAAGCTAAGTAACTATTCTTCTGCTAAAGATCTGACTAATCAGCAATGGGCTAACCAGCTAATGTATCGAGCAACGCTAATTTTCATCATTGAAGGCTATATTAGCTATCCCAGTAAGAAAATGGAATTACTACTTTGTATACGAAGTTCAGGGAATCAAATGACAGCATTGGATCTAGTCAACAAGATACAGGAAGAAGGAATTGTTATTGACGCCGACTTAATGTATAGAACGGTTGAGGACTATGACCATGGCCAATATCTGTCGTTTGAAAATCCAATAATACGTCCTACGAGTGTTGAAGATATCATTAATTCTGGGGGTCTCCTCAAAAAGACAATGTTAAGTAAAACTGTTTTAGAAGAAAATCTAAGCGAGCCTTATGACAAAATCAGATTATTGAATGAAGTTGAGCATCAACATATAAACGACCATTTCCATCTAACTATTTTAAATACCATTACATGTTTACAATTTGATCTTTGTGTTCCTGATTCACAAATTATCGCGGAGTTAATAAAGTTTTTACCACTCTATAGAAAATACCTAGGCATTAGCCCATATACCAATAAAGCGTCAGCAGCGAATATCCAAAAACTAATCGATTATCAACCCTTACCTTCCCTCGATTTGCACATCTGGGAATTATATAACAAGAAGAAAATAAGACGGAAAAAAATTTTCAAAACATTATTCCCGTTTATAGATGACATTAATAAAATAAAGAAATATAATCAGCTAGCCTCCATAGTAAAACCCAACGCTTTCAAAGCAATAAATAAAGCTTTTATTAGTATGTTAATTTGCACCTAATCATGCTTTGAGCACTACAAACCTAGATGAATCAACTACTGGCTCGCAAGCGTAAATAACCAAATTACTGGACCCCAT
>JAWUWK010000125.1:0-20930 GCA_034111875.1 Gammaproteobacteria bacterium | reverse complement strand
CACTAACGCTAAATCTTGATAAACGGTCGCAATGCCGCTATCTAGGGCATCTCTTGGGGAGTCGAATTTCATTTCTTTACCGTCGAATAAACACTGCCCTTCTGAGGGTTGATGGACACCGGCGAGGGTTTTGATAAGGGTAGATTTACCGGCGCCGTTATCGCCTAATAAACAGTGAACTTCGCCAAGTTTTACTTCCATATCGATATCTTTTAAGGCGATGACTGAGCCGAAATAACGACTGACTTTTTTAAGTTCTAAAATGTTATCACTCATGACAATGTCCTTAATTAGCGTGACGTAGTGACACGAATACGGATGAAGTTATTGAAAAAGACGGCGGCCAGTAGCATGATGCCGAGGAAGACACGAAACCAATCAGAATCTAGGCCGGTAAAGAAAATACCCATTTGTACAACACCGAAGATTAGCGCACCAAAGCAAGCACCGACAACAGAGCCATAGCCGCCGGTTAACAATGCACCGCCAATAACCACTGCAATAATAGCTTCAAATTCTTTTAACAGGCCTCTATCTGCCGCGGCTGATCCAAATTCAAATACCTGACAAGCGGCAAAGACGGTGGCACAAAATGCGGTAAATACAAACAGTGAAATTTTAACCTTATCAGTGGGTACCCCGACATTGCTCGCAGCTTTGGCGTCACCACCGGAGGCGAAAATCCAATTGCCGTATCGTGTGCGTAACAATACAAATGAGGCAATAACCGTCAACAGTATCCACCAAACGATAACCATAGGTATCCCTGATACTATGGGTGTGCCATCTATATAAGTATCGATCATATTGATACTTGCGAGCCAGGTAAAGAAGGAATTTCCTATTTCACCACCAAATGCTGCGGCTAAAATATCATCACCAGCGGCATCTGAAACGCCCGATATGATAGTTTTATTGGTGAATAGTATAGACAGTGCAATAGTTAGACCGCGTAAAATAAACAGAAATGCTAAAGACACGATAAAGGAAGGTAAGCCGGTTTTTACCACAATAAAGCCATTTAAAAAACCGATAGTCATAGCGCCTGTAAAGGCGAATAAAATACACATCCACGCGGGCCAGCTCCAGATCGTAAGAGGAATGGCTATCATCATGCCAGCAAAGCCGACCATGGAACCTATTGATAGATCGAATTCGCCGGCGATCATTAACAAACATGCACCGATAGCAAGAATGCCCAGCTGAGCCGAAACAGTGGTCCAGTTAAGGATACCGTCGGCATTAAACATGCCTGAATCACCTGCAACAATAAAAAAGAAGGCAAACACCAACATGGCACCTGATATAGAGCCTAATTCAGGACGGTTGAGTAATTTTTTTATCACGGACTCGGAACGTACGCGCTCATCTTGTGGCGTAGTGCTCTTTGGAGCTGTTTGAGAAGTAGACATGATGTTACCTGTTTGTTGTTATTTTTAGGCAGCGACTACGAGGAGTCCCTAACGTATATATACTTTGCTAATCGGATCAATTAATGACCCATTCATGTATTTAGTAAATGCTGTTCTATAAATTCTCGGCTGTTGATTGCATTTTGTAACGGGTTGTTATCTATTGCCGGATCCATATCTTGTTCAACGGTAATCCAGCCTTGATAATTTATCGCCAGTAGTTCTTTTCGAACGGCAGAAAAATCTACCCCGCCTTGTCCTAGTGGGCAAAAAATGCCTTTGCTAATAGCTTTATAAAAATCAATCCCCTGGCTGATAACTTGCTGATGAATGACTGGGTTTATATCTTTAAAATGCAGATATTTAATTCGAGTACCATATTGTTTGATTGCCTCTTGTGGGCTAATACCGGCGTAGTAACAATGTCCTGTGTCTAAACATAAACTGACTAAATCTTCACTGAGATCTGTCATTGCGCGATCTAATTCATCTTGATATTCAATAAAAGTACCAGTGTGCGCATGTAACGTTGGCGTAATACCATGGTCTAGACAAATTTTACTGGCTTGGCGAATAGTTTCCATCATTGCCGACCAATCATCATTCGATAAGCGTGTCGCTGTGTCTTTTTGTCCGGCTTGATCTGTCCTAGGAGAGGCGACATGATCGATTACCACCATGTATTTAGCGTCTAATGCCTGTAGAATTTTACAGCTTTCTCGAGTAAAACTGAGGATCTCAGCTCTCTTTGATCGATCGTGTAAATGTTGAAAAAGAGTACCGGCAGTAATTTCTAGATTGCGTTTATTGAGTTCGTCTTTTAATACACTGGTATCAGTGGGCAGATAACCTAATGGGCCTAATTCAGTTGCGCTATAACCCGCAGCTTGAATTTCATCTAGTACTTTATCCCAGGGAGGGTTGGTCGGGCTATCAACAAATTCTATGCCCCAGGAACAAGGAGCGTTGGATAATCTTAGTTTCATGCATTCATTCCATTAATATTTATAAAAGTAAAACGTCTAAACTTTCACCTATTATTATGATAACGTTTTCAATAAGTCAACGAGTAGTTTGATTTAATTAGCTTTATGGCTAACTTTTAGTTCATATAATCGAATCTATGTTATTTTTTTTGAAAACGTTTGCAATTTTTTGTCGAACTGAATTATATTGTTCAACGCCTTCACGCGGTTAATATATCGAGAATTATTTTTAGTATCAATGACGATTTTTCGGGTTTAAACCGTTGGTGATTGAGTATTATGAGGTTTCTTTTAAATAACAGACTTGTTGGCAGTGACCTCTGAAGTCTCAGTTGGCAAAAATTAAACGTAGAGCCGTTATTTAGTTCTTAGAATGTTGGGTGGGTGTTGAATGTTAGTGAACTCTGAAAAAACAGTAAGGTTGAGTACAGCGCAAGCGCTGGTGAAGTTTTTAACCGCACAGAAAATTGAAGTGAAGGGGAAAGTAGAACCACTATTTGGTTGTGCATTTGCTATTTTTGGGCATGGCAATGTGACTTGTTTAGGCCAAGAGCTGGAGGAAAATCAACATATTATTCCGACTTGGCGCGGCCAGAATGAACAGTCGATGGCGCTGGCAGCTGTTTCATATGCTAAAGCCAATAAAAGACAACGTATCGGTATTGCCAGTTCTTCAGTAGGCCCTGGCGCAACCAATATGGTGACAGCGGCCGGGGTGGCGCATACCAATAGATTACCTATCTTGTTGCTTGGTGGCGATGTTTTTAATACCCGTTTACCCGACCCTGTATTGCAGCAAGTAGAACATTTTAATAACCCCACCATGACGGTAAATGATTGCTTTAAGCCAGTCACACGCTACTGGGATAGAATCACTAGCCCTGAACAACTGCTCCAAAGCTTACCCCAGGCTATCTCTACGCTATTAGATACTGCAGACTGTGGCCCTGTATTTATTGGTTTACCACAAGATGTGCAGGGCTATTGTTACGATTACCCAGTGTCCTTCTTTACAGAGAAGGTGCATCGGATTCGTCGGCCACAGCCCGAGGCTTTTGAAATAGCAGAGGCTGTTAGTCTCATCGCCAAGGCAAAAAAGCCTTTGATTCTAGCCGGCGGTGGCGTTTTTTATAGCAGAGCTAGCGAAGACCTTCAACGTTTCGCAGAAGCCCATAATATCCCTGTTGTTGAGACAATTGCAGGGCGTACCAATTTATTAGCGACACATCCCCTCAATTGTGGTCCCATTGGCCCTACAGGCTCGGACAGTGCAAATACCCTGGCAAATCAAGCGGATTTGATTATAGCAGTAGGTACCCGTTTGCAAGATTTTGTGACAGGTTCCTGGTCAGTGTTTGAAAACCCTGAGATGCAGCTGATCAGTATCAATACAGCGAGATACGATGCGACTAAACATCGATCTCTTGCCATTATTAGCGATGCAAAAGTAGCCCTGAACTTACTCGAAAATGCCTTGGTGGATGAATCACACAATTCAACTGGCAGCAACTCTGAGGACTGGCGCCTCTTTGCGCAAATGCAGCGCAGTAAATGGTTGCAGATTGTGGCTAATCGAACGGCTCTAACTAGCCAACAAACTGGTTCCGGTTTGGCTTCTTATGCGCAAATTATAGGCCAAGTTAACCAACTGGCAACTGAAGATGATCGTGTCATAACGGCTGCTGGTGGATTACCTGCCGAGTTAAATATGAATTGGCTCGCCAGAAGTCGTGGTAACTTTGATATTGAATTTGGCTTCTCTTGTATGGGTTATGAGATAGCCGCCGGCTGGGGGGCAAAACTGGCCTGTCCCAATAGCGACATTATTGTACTCGTAGGTGACGGCTCTTATCTGATGATGAACTCAGATATATACAGTTCTGTGCTCTGTGGTCATAAAATGATTATTGTGGTCTGCGATAACGGCGGCTTTGCGGTGATTAATAAACTGCAAAATAATACGGGTAATGAGTCGTTTAATAATTTATTAAAAGACTGTGCAAGCCAACGCCAAGATGGCGCCCCGCTACCTAGAGTCGACTTTGCTCAACACGCGGCCAGTTTAGGTGCAAAATCAGAGCACATAACAGGTGCCGATGCTATGCCAGAGGCCATGGCACGTGCTAAAGCCAGTGACGTAACTTATGTGATTGTAGTCGATACTGATCCCTACCAATGGTCTAGTGTGGATTCTTGGTGGGAAGTGGGTATTTCGCAAGTATCCGAGCGGGACGAAGTCAATCAAGCGCGAGAGAAATGGGACAAAGGAAGGCTCAAACAAAGAAGAGGGGTATAGCGCTTTTTGGCGATGCTCCGGTTAATCAAAAGGCTCCTGTGATTATTAAGGGCCTGAAACGAGCAAATGAACAGTCAATTGAGGCTGGGTCAAACCAGTCGATAGCCACATAGTTGTCTGTCTGTATTTCAAAGAATCATCAATCGCTAGGGGATGTAAATGTTTAACGAAGAGAGAAAGTTGTCATCACCGATCCGCTGGGCAATGGTAGGCGGTGGTAGAGGAAGTGAAATTGGACACGCCCATAGAGCAGCCGCCCAGCGCGATGGATTATTTGCATTATCTGCGGGCTGTTTTGATTTAAATGTAGAGCGTAATAAAGAGTTTGGCATGAATTTAGGCTTGCCTGTCGAGCGCTGCTACGAAAATTATCAAGCCATGTTTGATGCTGAATCGTTGCGAGAAGATGGCATTCAAGCGGTTTCTGTCGCGACGCCTAACGGTTCCCACTATGCTATTTGTATGGCGGCCCTTATGGTGGGTCTGCATGTGATTTGCGAAAAACCAGTGACTTTTACGGTCGCGGAGTCAGAAGAATTAAAGTCACTCGCTAAGACTAAACAGCGAATATTTGCCGTGATGTATGGCTACTCAGGATACCAAACCGTCCATCAAGCACGCGCAATGATTAAGCGCGGTGATATAGGCGCAGTCAGAGTGGTTAATATGACTTTTGCTCACGGTTTTCATAACGTTGACATCGAGCAGCAAAGTGCCGGTGCTAAATGGCGGATGGACCCTAAAATATCTGGCCCAAGTTATGTGTTAGGTGATTTGGCAACACATACTTTTTATCTCGCAAGTTTAATGACTGGCTTAGAAGTCGATAAACTCAGTTGCATGCGACAGAGCTTTATCGCCTCACGTGCGCCATTAGAAGACAATGCGCATGTAATGTTGAAGTACGCATCAGGCGCGGTCGGAACGCTTTGGGCTAGCGCGGTAAATGCGGGTTCAATGCATCGTCAAATAGTCCGAGTAGTCGGTGAAAAAGGCAGTATTGAATGGTGGGATGAAAGGCCTAATCAACTACTGTTAGAAATCCAAGGTCAGCCGGCACAGACTTTAGAAAGAGGCATGGGCTATATGGATAATGCCGACCCCGCCATAGGCTGTAATAGAATAGGCGGTGGCCATCCCGAAGGGTTTTTTGAGTCTTGGGCTAATTTGTACCACCGTTATGCGTTAGTGATGTCCGCTGCAGACAGTCCAGACGAGGCGCAATCCAATCCAGTTTGGTATCCTGATATCGACGACGGAATAGCCGGTGTGAGATTTTTAGAGTGTTGTGTTGAATCAGCCGACAGTGATTCTAATTGGGTGAGCTTCTAATGATCAGTAGAGACTCTAGAGTAAACCAGGCAGGGATCACAGAATGCGGCTTAAAGATAGATCTAAGCCGACCTTTGGACGTTATTTGCTTGGGTCGCGCAGGGGTCGATTTGTATGCAGATCAAAAAGATACTGATTTTTCTGAAGTACTTAGCTTTAATAAGTTTGTGGGTGGATCGCCGGCCAATATAGCCACCGCAATAGCAAAGTTAGGCGCTAAACCGGGCTTTATAGGCTGTGTTTCTGCGGATGGATTGGGTACTTACGTGGTTGACTATCTCACCTCTGTTGGGGTCGATGTAGAAGGCATGCAACGAGATGACAGCGGTACTCGAACAAGCTTAGCAGTGACAGAAATGCGCTCCAATCAGCCAGAGGTTGTATTATACCGTAATAATGCAGCTGACCTTTGCTTAAAACCAGATCAGATTAGCCTTGACTATATTAAACGCAGTAAAATGTTATTAATATCAGGTACTGCTCTGTCTGCAAGTCCTTCAAGAGAGTCGGCGCTAATAGCCATGCAAATGGCCAAAAGTGTCGGTACTCTAGTGGTGCTCGATATTGACTATCGGGCTTATTCATGGACCGATTTAAAAACAGCCGCTCTCTATTATCGACTTGCCGCTCAGTTGTCCGATATCGTTATCGGTAATCGCGAGGAATTTTCGGTTTTAGAAACACTCCCTAAAAAAGGCAGTATAAGCGCTTCTACTAGAGAATTCTCAGAGGAGCAGTTTGATGACCACTGCGCTTCTCGCTGTATAGAAGATGGCGCCAGTCTAGTGATTGTTAAAGCGGGTGAAGAGGGCAGTAAAGTGTATCCTAAACAAGGTAATGCTTTTCGCGGTAAGGTTTTCTCGGTGACGGCCAAAAAACCCTTTGGCGCCGGCGATGCGTTTGCCGGTACTTTGTTGTTTGGGCTAATTGAGAATTACTCCTTAGCTGATTCAGTGGCGATGGGGGCGGCGAGTGCTGCCATTAATGTCGCCAGTGAAAGCTGCACTGAAGCACTGCCAAATTTACGCCAACTATTAGCCTTCATGGAATCTTACTCAGTCACTAAATAGAGACTGATACCATAAACATTATCAAAGCCGATAAGAGAGCCTACTATGGGAAAGCACATAGCACCATACGACAATAAAAACCAAGCCATTATTGATATCAATGATGATACGACGCCATTGTGCTATTTCAATAATGTGAAATTAAAGCAAGGAGAGAGTTACCGTTATCAACTGGAGGATTATGAGTCGGTTGTAGTGTTAGCGGCGGGTAACTGTGATATTCAATCCGCAGGTGAACAATTTACCAATATTGGACGAAGAGCCAATGTCTGGGATGGCGAGCCTGCGTCTGTCTACGTGCCAGTTAAAGCAGAGGCTATCATTACCTGCCAAAGTGAGGAGGCGGATATATTAATAGCGGGTGGGCGCTACGACAAAGTGCTCAAGCCTTTCGTTATTAGCGATGGTGATAAAGCGGCGGACTCTGTGCAATATGGCAGTGATGACACTAAAACACATCGCAAAATTAAGCATATATTAGGCCAGCAGAACATTGATTTGCGTGGTCGATTATTAGTCAGTGAGTTATTCACTGTCGGCGCAGGTGGTTGGTCGGGATTTCCCTCACACAAGCACGATGTTGAAAGACCGCCGATCGAAACCCGCTTCGAGGAGGTCTATCAATTCAGATTTAACCCGGGAATAGGATTTGGCGCACAGTTTCTCTACGAAAATGAAGATGAATGCGGCCCCGCTTACCATGTGAAAACTGGCAGTGTTATTGCTATCGATAAAGGTTATCACCCAAGCGTCGCCGCGCCGGGTTATGAAATGTACTATTTCACCATTATTGTCGGCGCGCAATCAAAGTCTCTTCGCCAACACTGGGATCCACATCACGAATACCAAGTACATACCATTCCTGGTATTAAAGACATGGTCGCTAAGTTTAAATAATCGATGTGTTTAACTGTTGATGATAGACCTTTGCACGCTGTATTCAATTGAGTCATAGTGCGATATTCTCTTATATTTTTATTGCCTAATTAGGTGCCATAAATGTTAGTAACACTGAATGAAATATTGCCGTTAGCTAGTACTAGTCAAGGGGCTATCCCCTGCTTTAATGTGTTTGGTTTTGAAGATGCATCAGCCATTATCAGTGCGGCTGAAAAACTCCAACAGCCGGTTATCTTGGCGACTAATAAGGATATGGTTGAGCAGCTAGGCGTAGACGTTTTAGCGGGTATGTTGTTGCCGATGATCGCCAGAAGTACCGCCTCTATCTGTCTGCATTTAGATCATTGTTATGAAGAGAGTATTGTCTATCAGGCAATCAATGCCGGCTATAGTTCAGTGATGTTCGATGGATCGCAATTACCTCTGGCTGAAAATATACGTCGTACTAAACAAGTCGTTGAGGTTGCTCATGCTTTAGGCGTTAGTGTTGAAGGTGAGATAGGTTCAGTGCCCTACGAAGAGGGACGAGCACATATCAAATCTATTTACACAGAACCTGAAGAAGCTGCTGAATACGCCGAAAAAACCGCTCTTGACTGTGTTGCAGTGGCTATTGGTAATATCCATCGGCTATCCACCCCTAGCTGCAGCATAGACTACCCTAGGCTCAGTAAAATTGAAGCCTTAGTCAATATTCCATTAGTCGTGCATGGTACCAGTGGTATTGCCGAAAAAGATTTGCTGCAATTGAAAACCACTGGCGTTGCGAAGTTTAATGTAGGCACATCTATGCGCCAGGCCCTAGGTCATAATTTGCGACGTTTAATGGAACAAGAGCCAGCTCAATATGATCGGCAATACTTCTTCAATAAAGTCACACCTTTTTTACAGGCCGAGGCCGAGCGAGTGCTGAAGCTCTTGTCCTAGGAGCTTGTCCTACTTGGCCGATTGTAGTGTTAAGTCCGACAGGGCTCCTAGATAGACTCGTTGTCGATAGATAAATTAATGGCATAACAGAAGGGAATTTAATGAAAAGTATTGGTATTGGTCTGATCGGCAGCGGTTATATGGGCAAGCGTCATACGGTTGCTATGCAATCGGTTGGCGCGGTATTTAATACCCCTCTTAGGCCTGTGTGTGAAATGCTTTGCACAACTACAGAGGCCGGTGCCAAGCAAAAGGCGCAGGCACTAGGCTTTAGACGATCAACCAGTGATTGGCGAGTGTTAGTAGCCGATCCAAAAGTTGCGGCGATTGTTATTGCCAGTCCTCAGGAGACACACCGTGAGATAGCTCTGGCGGCTTTTGCCTTAGGTAAACCAGTGCTGTGCGAAAAGCCCTTAGGCGCCTCATTGCAAGACGCTGAGGAAATGGTAAAACAAGCCCAGTTGACTCAATCAGTTAATATGGTGGGTTTTAATTATATCCGCACACCGGCGACCCAGTTTGCCAAAAAGTTGATCAGTGAAGGAGCCATTGGCGACATTACTTATATGCGCGCAGAGCATACTGAAGATTTCTTTTTAGATCCCAGTGCAATATCTAGTTGGCGAGCTCGGGGAAGGGCCAATGGCACTATGGGTGATTTGGCGCCGCATATGGTTAATGCCGCGCTTTTTCTGTTGGGTCCTATCAGTGAATTGAGTGCCCAAATTGATCATGTTCATCAGCGGCGGTTAGAACAAAGTCGCGTTAGTACCGATGATCAGCAGGTGCCGATTAACGATGATCAAGGGCAGTTCCTGTGTAAATTTGCCAATGGTGCCAGCGGACATTTACATTTTAGCCGAGTAGCCACTGGCAGAAAGATGGGCTTTGCCTACGAAGTCACCGGCACTAAAGGTGCGTTGCGTTTTGATCAAGAAGATCAAAATGCACTTTGGTTATACCAAACGCAAGCAGCTAATAGTAGTGCAGGCACTCAAGGTTTTCGAAAGATTTTGACTAATGAGTGGCATCCCGATTACGCGATGTTTTGCGAGGGGCCAGGTCATGGAACAGGTTATCAAGATCAATTAATTATAGAGGCACGTGATTTCTTGCAGGCGATTGAGACAGGTGCCACAAAATGGCCGACGTTTAAAGATGCTCTACAAGTCAGTAAGATTATTGATGCGGCATGGCGATCTCATGAAACAAGGCAGTGGGTAGAAATAGCCTAATTCTTCTTAAGGTCGCAGTGATCAAAAGTTTATAGCCGCTTGATAAGCTGATAGAGCATAGCTGCCAACATCATCAATTCAGGCTTGTATTGATGATGTTGACATTTAACCAAGCTTACTTGCTATCGCGCCAGCTGTTAATTAAATCCATATAATTAGCGGCCACCGCATCGATCAGCTGTTGATCATCTATTTCTCGGCGAAACCACTGCCGACTAGGTCCGCTAAAGAGCGTGCGGCCTACGGTGAATCCTTTACATATAGGAAAAT
Organism: Gammaproteobacteria bacterium; assembly: GCA_034111875.1. Classification (GTDB taxonomy): domain Bacteria; phylum Pseudomonadota; class Gammaproteobacteria; order Pseudomonadales; family Balneatricaceae; genus Rs1. Next base: position 10,502 of record JAWUWK010000125.1, on the reverse strand, counting down.
TGCGAGCGGTTTTAAAATTCTCTTGTATGGCCTTTATTGGTGCATCCAAGCCTAACATTACAACCCCATAGCAATGGGGAGAGCGCCGCTCAATGATGTCTGTCACCTCTTGCCAACTAGCAGAGCTTAAGCCAGGTAGCTTCCACCAATCTGGGCGCACGCCTAAATCATAAATTTGCTGTATAGCGCTGGGAATTGTCTGGTCAGTGATAGGCATGTTTTCGGGGGGTATGAGCTCTAGGAGCAGTGCATGATCCGATTGGCAACAGGCATGGTATAGCTCAAGGATCTTTTGCTGCTGTGTCTCGAGCAATTGCGCTTGATCGTTGGGATGGTAAAATACTAAGCATTTTACGATATGTTCACGAGGCCAGCTTTTTAGTTTATCGCCGATGGAGACGCCGCCTTCAAATTCAAGAGGCCGCGAAGAGGGCGCTTCTACAGGTCTGCCTATCCACCAGTCTTTTCCTGTGACTTGATTGAGAGCATTTTGACCATAAGTGTCATCGATAAGCATCGCAATGTTCTGCTCGCAGTTGGTGATTTTAGCCCCTTTGACCGCGGCTTTTACCAGTAGAGACTTTAAGTCATAGATGCGATGTGTCTGAGCGCCTTCTTCTATTGCCATGTCTAAAAATTGTTTGCGATGATCGAAGGCTAAACCAAATACTTGATGGGTTTTTTTAACTCTTCTAGTGGTTACTCTATGTAAATAATTGAGCTCACTGTCTAAGTCAGGGCGAGGGATTCTATCACTATTAGCTAAGTAGTAATCAAGTTCTTCAAGGGAGGGTATCGCCGGTGCACAACCGTGGCGAGAGACCACTAATGCGCCACAAGCGTTGGCGTAGTTTGCGCAAGTTTGATTATTTTTTCCCTGTAGCCACCCGCGAAGGAAGCCCGATAAAAAAGCATCACCGGCGCCTAATACGTTGAGCACCTCCACAGTGACACCTTGGAATGCAACCAAGTCTTGCATGCTCTTGGGTATGTCCCCCTCAATAACCGTACAGCCTAGGGGGCCGAGTTTAAGGACGATAGTGGCGGCACTTAAATGGCGTATCTTGTTCAGCGCGCTAATGGTATCGGTTGAACCACCGGCGATATGAATTTCTTCCTCGGTACCGACAATTAAATCACAGTCGGCTAAAATGGTTTGAAAGTGACTGGATACATTTTCTGAAGAGATAAAACGCGTTTCACCATCACCTAGGCTAGTTAACCCCCAAAGTACAGGGCGGTAATCAATATCGACAATGACTTTTGTGCCAGCGGCTTTTGCATATTCTATGGCTTTTTTACTCGCCGCATAGGTTTGCGGTGTCGAAAAATGAGTGCCGGTAATCAGTAGCGATTGGCTGGAGGCAATAAACTCAGGATCAATATCCGCTGTGCTTATCGCCATATCTGCACAGTCTTGTCGATAGAAGATAAGTGGGAAGGTCTCACGATCTTTAATGCCTAATACTACTAGGGCTGTGAGGCGATCAGGATCAGTCTTAATAGCGCTAATATCAACTCCCGCGCCGGCTAATTCGTCTCGCACGAAGGTTCCCATATGCTCGTTACCGACTTTAGCCAGCATAGCTGATTTTAAGCCCAATCTCGCGGTACCTAGCGCAATATTCGCGGAAGAACCGCCTAAGTATTTTGCAAAAGTAGACATGTCTTGTAACGCACTGCCTATCTGTTCACCATAAAAATCCACTGCTGCACGACCTAAGCAAATGATATCAAAGGGTCTTTGTTGGCTCAGTTTGTTGTTATCCACATTAGTTCCTAAAAAGTGATATAGAAAAAGCTCTGCATAAGCTTATGCAAAGCTCTGTGTAGTGAGGCTGAATTAAAATAGAATAAAAATTCCAATTTAGCAACTTTTAGAATAAAATATTTTTCGAAATTATTAAACAATGAGAACATAGCTTGAACCGACCTGTGACCCTCGCTGAGTTAAATAGCAACATTACTGAAAATTATAAAGACTTAAGCAAAATACTAAGTCAGGTAGGACGTTTTTTAATGGATAATCCAAATGATATCGCCTTTGGGACTGTGGCTGTTATTGCCGATGCGGCAGGTGTGCATCCCTCTGCACTTGTGAGGTTTGCCAACAAATTTGGATTTTCAGGGTTTAGCGAAATGCAGCAGTTGTTCCAAAGTGAACTTGTGCGCAAGACACCGAGCTATCAAGAGCGTGTAAAGCTTTCACAGCAACTTTCTGCAGAGCAGGGAAACACCGCTGCAGAGAGCCAAAATAGGTCATTGTTGGGCCAGTTTATCAGTAGCAATATGCACGCCTTAGCGGACTTATCCAATTCAGTGTTAGATACCGATCTAGAAGCGGCTATCGATATTTTGTTGAAGGCTAAAATTACCTATGTGGTGGGTGTGCGGCGCGCGTTTATTGTTGCCAATTATTTCTCTTATGCCCTACAGCATATCAACCGGCATGTCTGCTTGGTGGATGGGGCTGGAGGCATGTTTAAGCAGCAAATAAACTCGGCAACAGCAGCGGATACCTTGATTGCCGTGAGTTTTCATCCCTATGCGGATGAAACCAGACAAGTTGTCGATAGAGCTAAGGTGAGTAATAGCTCGCTGATTGTGATTACCGATAGTCTTGTGAGTCCTTTGGCATCAATAGCGGATGTTTGTTTTGTCATTAAAGAGGCAGAGGTCAGTGGTTTTCGTTCACTCACATCATCCCTGTGCCTTGCCCAATCACTCTCTATCGGCTTAGCTTATCGTCTGGAAAACCGATAGGGAATACTTAAACCTAGATTCGGTAAATGAGCCCGAAAAAGCTCTGCAATATATACTTGTGCATAGCGATCTAGAAAATTTAGTAGTCACCTTTAGGTGAAGAAAATATTTTTCTAGCTTTCTAAGTGCATCGAGAGGTTGTTGTGTAGACTTGAGTGATTCAACTCTCGAATTTAGGCTAAAACACAGATTAATATAACAAATTATAGTACGGAGAAGTTTGATGATTAACTTATGTCTTTTTGGTGCAGGGCGCATCGGCAAAATACATGCGGACAATGTCGCAAAGAATAAACAGGTTGATATTCGCTATGTAGTGGATGCTTACCAACCTGCTGCCGATGAATTAGCAAAACGTTATGATGCCAAAGTGGTGTCAGTGGAAGAAGCTTTGGCAGACCCTGAAATACAAGGTGTTATTATTGCCAGCTCAACCAACACTCACGCAGATTTAATGGAACAATCGGCAGGTGCAGGCAAAGCTATTTTTTGTGAAAAGCCGGTAGATTTAAGTATTAGCCGAGTCAAAGAGTGCCTCAGTGTTGTTGAAGCGAGCGGCGTTGTTTGCTCCATCGGTTTTAATCGACGTTATGATCCGCAATTTAATAAGCTTAAACAGGCGATTCAAGAGGGGCAAGTAGGTCATCTTGAAATGTTAACTATTACCAGCCGTGATCCATCACCGCCACCTATTGAATACATAAAAGTTTCAGGCGGTCTATTTCGTGACATGATGATTCATGACTTTGATTTAGCGCGTTGGTTTTTAGCGGAGGAGCCCATTGAAGTTTTTGCAACGGCGAGCTGTTTAGTCGACCCAGCTATTGGTGAGGCTGGTGATGTTGATACAGCTTTAGTGATGTTAAAGACCGCCAGTGGAAAACTCTGTCAGATAAGTAATAGCCGACGTGCGGTTTATGGTTACGATCAACGCATTGAGGCATTTGGGTCACTGGGTATGGCGCAAGTGGCCAATCAGCTGGAATCTTCATTAGTTTTCACTGGAGAGAGTGGCAGTCAAACGGCAAAACCGCAGCTTTTTTTCCTAGAGCGTTATAAAGCGGCTTATGCCTTAGAGCTAGATGATTTTATTGAATGTATCAGCGAGGGCAAGCAACCTTTAGCGACGGGCATTGATGGTTTGAAATCCATGGTACTGGCAGAGGCGGCATTAGAATCAAGCCGCACAGGTAAAGTCGTTAAATTATGATTTTGACGAGCATTAGCTGCCCAGAGGTTATTTTAAACTCACTTGAGACTTGATCAGTTCGCTTGTTCTTGTTGCGGTCAGCAGTTTATTGAATCTAGCTTGAAAGTACTCTATAAGTGTTTTTGGCAGTTTGAGTGCTTGATGTTAGTAATATTAGAGGTAAAAAATATGTCATATTTACTATCAAAAGCGTCACTAAAAAAGGGCGACAGCTGTGTGCAGAAAATCACCCCCAGCACTGCTAATTGGCAATATGTTGGTTTTGAACTCTACCAACTAAAAAAAGGTGAAAATTTAGCGCAATTTAGTGAAAACAATGAGCTCTGTTTAGTCTTGATCGCTGGTTTCGCCGATGTCGAAGCTGGGGATGATCACTGGCAAAATTTAGGTGAGCGGATGAGCGTATTTGAAAATAAGGCACCTTATGCGGTGTATGTTCCCCCCAGGCAAAACTTCTCAGTAACCGCTGTTACTGACCTTGAATTAGCTATTTGTAAAGCGCCCGCCACAGGCAAGTATCCAGTGCGCTTGATCACACCACAGATGTGTCATATGCAGACACGGGGCATTAAATCCAATACTCGCCACGTATGTAATATTTTATTTGATAACTTAGAGGCTGAAAGTTTGTTAGTCTGTGAGGTGTCAACCCCTAATGGTAACTGGTCAAGTTATCCTCCACATAAGCATGACAGTGATCGACAGCCGGTGGAGACGCAGTTAGAGGAAACCTATTATCATAGAGTGAACCCAGACCAAGGATTTGTCTTTCAAAGAGTTTATAATGATGATCGCAGCTTAGATGAGACTATGAGCGCCGAAAATCACGATGTCGTGCTAGTGCCCCAAGGCTATCATCCCGTCGGTGTGCCCCACGGCTATGACTCCTATTATTTGAATGTAATGGCTGGGCCTAGCAGAAACTGGATATTTCATAACGATCCAGATCATGAATGGATAATAGAAGCAGATAAAGGTCTAACAGAGCAAAAAATTTAGCTTAGCAATAGGCAAGTGCAATCGATTATCGACTGCTAGTGGTTATAGTAGCGTAAAGCTGAGATAACACCTCTAGATGTTATTGATGACTTTTAGGTAGAGGCGTTCCGGTCGACCGACAGAGCCGTAGCTCACATCTGCTATGAGTTCGGAGTTGCTGACTAAATATTCTAAATAACGTCGGGCGGTGGTGCGACTGCTACCGACGTGTTCGCCCATTTGCTCAGCTGTATGACCACCCGTAGAATCGGCAAAAATACTGCGAATTTTTTCTAAGGTAAGTGGATCGATGCCTTTAGGTAAGCTGGCGTTGATGATCTTTTTGTGTGGCGTTTTGTTGCGCGGTAATAGTTGATCTACAGTCGTTTGATCTAGTCCAGTTACACTTTTTTTTTCTAAAGCATGGAGCTTTTCGCTGTGGTCTCGATAATTGTGCAGTGCCGATTGTAATCGATCGAACACTAACGGTTTGAGGATATAATCAAACACGCCGCTGTGCAGTGCCTCGGTTAAGCTAGTCACGTCCTTTGCCGCGGTAATTAATATAACATCAGTAGCACTTTGGCTGTTGCGAATCTCTCGCAGTAGCTCTAAACCATTACCTTCTGGGAAGTGGATGTCTAACAACAGTAAATTGGGCTCAAGCACTTCAATCATATCTTGTGCATCTAAGGTAGAGTGGGCGATGCCAAGCACTTCAAACCCATCGATACGCTCGATAAATCGGCGTTGAATTTCAGCAATTTTGTGATCGTCCTCAGCAATAACAATACTAATGTTACTCATTAATTTACTACCTTTAGCGTTACAAATTAACCTATTACTGTTATTTGTATTTAAGCATATAGCCGCCTGGAATAACTCATCTATTTACCCATAAATCGCTTTATACCGATATTTCTTTAGGCAGGAAGACTGTAATCCTGGTCCCTCCCTCGATAGGTTTAGATACTTGGAAACCGCCTTCTAGTAAGGTCACTATTTGCTTTGCAAGAAACAGTCCCCAGCCATGGCCGGCTTGTTCTTTACTGCTAAAGCCTTTGGTAAAGATTTGCTGTTCAACGCTACTGGGAATACCGGGGCCTCTATCTTCTACTTCAATGATGATGTCTTTCCCTATGTCGGTCATAGACAAGTAGATTGAGTTGGCTTGGTTTTTAAGCGAGGCGTCGTAAGCATTATCCAGTAAATTACCCAGTACGGTGATGATTTGCTCAGCTTTGATGTGTTTAGGTAATACGCCTATGGTGCTCTCTTCATCGAGAATCAAGTTGAGGCCCATCTCCCTAGCTCTGTTAAATTTACCTATGATACAACCTGATAATACAGGGTCTTCAACTGCATTGACTAATAAACTAATCAAGGCTTGTTGGGCTTGGGTTTCACTGCTAATTAATTCTAAAGCTTGCTTGTTGGCACCTAGTTCGATGAGTCCTGCAATGGTATTGAGTTTATTGGCATACTCATGGGTTTGACTGCGCAGTGTTTGTGAGTATTGCTCAGATTTTGTCAATCGTTTACTGATTAAATCCAATTCATCTTTTAAACGGAAACTGGACACCACGCCGACGGGAGTAGCGCCATCAAAGATGGGGATCCGATTGGCGACAAGTATGTTATTATTTCGGTAAATCTCGCGGTCAAACTGTGATTCTTTGGTTTGCAGTAAGCTCAGCATAGTGCTGTTTGGTAGGATGTCATTTAAATGCTTGCCTTTTAAACTCTCGCCTTCTGTTAAACCAAAAAGTCTAACCGCTTCCGGGTTAAAAGTGATGATTATGCCCTCGGGATTCACGGCAATTATGCCCTCGCGGACACTTTCTAAGGTCGCGTTGTACTCTTGAAAAAGCTGTGCAATTTGCTCTGGCTCTAAGCCAAATATAGCTTTTTTGAAATAATTGGTAATGCGCAGCGCCGCGAGGATTGAAAGGAAGATACCGATGAGCATAGCGAACACAATACTCGCCTGATAACGTTGAATAATCAGGCTGACATTATCCAGTAGATAGCCTACCGAGACGATACCAATAATATCCCCCTGTTCATTGAAGATGGGGGTTTTACCGCGAATTGAAGGTCCTAAGGTTCCCACCGCCTTAGAGACATAAGATTCACCAGAGATCAGTGCTCTGACGTTATCTCCCCCTTTCATCGCCTGACCGATACGATCTGGAACGGGGTGTGACAGGCGGATGCCATCAGTGGTGCCAATAACCACGAATCTAGCATCGCTATTAAGCCGGATGCGCTCGGCAATGTTTTGTAAGTTTCGTGAATTACGTTGCTGAACGCCAATACGCACCTCCGATTGTGCGGCGACCCCTTTTGCCATTTGCAGGGCACGTTGGCCTATTTGGTCTTCTAAGCTGGACGCTAAATGCTGTAGTGCATATCCGCCGAGCAGCAGCGCTTGTAACAGAGCGGTGACACACAGAGCGAGCAGCATTCGGGTTTGTAAACTAAAGGGCAGTAGTTTGTTTAATTTCATAAATTGCTAAAGTCGATGTTAGAGCGAATAGCATAACCTTGCAGCTTGAGCTGAACAAGTGAATACAGCATTTGTATACGCCTGGATGGCTTAATCACCAGATTAAATTTAGGGGCTTAGCGAGGGGAGTATTGCCTCGGCATATAAGACGCATCTTTTGTGTTTGATATATTCTAGTTGATCTCATGAATCGAAATTTTATGCTAAGTCGTCAAAACTCAACTCAACTAAAGTCAATATCAGAACCTAGAGGCATTGAAAGCGGATGGTTACACTAAGGTATTCAACGGTAGCCATCAGGTAAGTCTGATGATAATCAAGCTAAGTTAGATCAGTTGATAGACTATGTACTTGATGGTGATGTCATTGTCCTTACTAATCTTGATAGGATGGGGAGATGATTGACTAAGATACTGAACTGCATACAGGAGCTTCAAGAGAAAGGTGTTCAAGTTAGAACCTTAGACGGCCAAGCAGATACCACAGCCTCTAAGAATCCTCTGCACAAGGCAATGAAACAGCTTCTTGGAGTCTTTGTTGAACTAAAACATTCAATCATAGTAGATAGATTACAGACTGGATGGAGCGTACTGGGCGAAAAGGAGGTAAGACTAAGTCTTTAGACGAAGGGCAGATTGTCGAGCTGAGCAAGCTTTTCAAGGAGGGCATGAGTAAGAGTAAGTTAGCATTGGGGTACAACGTTTCAAGAGTAACCATTATGCGCACAGTAAAACCAATTGAATTAAATGCTATGAAATAAACTAAACTAGAGGAAGAACAATATGAACGGACAACTACAAGCAATGGGTTAACTATCATCGAAAGCGTTATAGCGAAGGCACAAGATATGTTGGCAGTTGAGTTGATGGCTAGCTATGTATTAGTGACAAAGAAACTGTGGGAAGTGCTGGGACAGTTCGAGGAGCCGAACGGATCGATAGACAAGTTGGATCTGACAATTAGTCGGCACCCATTAGCGTAGGAGAGCCATCACCAGTCAATCGTACAGTCAACTATTAGGCAGGAGATGCGCTTATGTTATGGCTGATATTCATTCCTCTCTGCTCGTACATAATATTCGCGACAGTGTGCTGTATTAGATGTCAAGACAGTGACTCTAAATGCCTTGTCTACAGCCTAAGTCTCCCGTGATCTGTAGAAATATCCCGCTATATGATACGGGGAAGCTCAATGTATACCTGACGTTAATGCTATTAGTTAAGCAGCCTAGCTACCATTAGATGCCAATAAATAATTTCGTTAATAATCACATCCATTTAAGTCAATGAGAGTAACAACGATGAAGTTTTATGTAGTATGGAAAGGTCGTGAGACGGGAATTTTCACTGATTGGAATACCTGTAAGAGTCATATAGATAAGTTTTCTGGAGCCAAGTATAAATCGTTTAAGACCCGATCAGAGGCAGAAGCTGCTTACTCCGGTAAGGGCGTAGCAATGCCAGTCAAAGATTCATCTTTTAGCGGCACCAAGTCAAAGAAGAAGTCTACCGCCCAGACTATTAAGACTTACACGGCTAAAGAGATTGCTGCGATAGATGTCGATACAAAAATCTTCACTGATGGCGGCTGTGAGCCTAATCCAGGCAAGGCTGGCTCTGGTATAGCTGTATACCATTATGACGTTGTTGACGAGCTATGGTATGGCTTATACAACCCAGCAGGGACTAACAATACCGCTGAGTTAAACGCATTGCATCAAGCTTTGATTATGGCTAAGGATAAGATTGCCGAGGGAAAGTCAGTCGCTATCTTCTGTGACTCGAAGTACTCCATTCAGAGTGTAATCCAGTGGGCTATCAGCTGGGAGAAAAGCGGTTGGAAGAAGAAAACAGGGGAAATAAAGAATCTAGAGTTGATCAAACAGATGTTCACATTGCATCAGGCGATTAAGAATGAGGTGCAAGTGCTTCACGTGAATGGTCACGTAGGTGTCGAAGGGAATGAGCTGGCAGACAGAATGTCGATAATGGCCATTGCATCCCGTGAGGCTAGTTTCTCGTTGTATCGTGGCGCAATGGGCACTGAGGAAATCTTAGCGATGCGGGCTGGGTGAGATGCTGGTTAGACATAATTGAACTGCTGAAACTGAGACGTTTGGAGTGCCCCATTCCGAGCTTAACTAGTGCCTATCCAGAAAGGTACGACATGTTGTAAATTATTAATTAATTTCAGAAATAGTTAAAAAACCCTTGGGATTTTGTTACGTTTAAGGTGCGAACAATAAACAACAGAACCCAAGGATCTAACAACATGAGATTAACCCGCGTTGCTCAAGCTAGTTTATTCGATAACGCCACAAAACACGAACTGCGCTCGATTAAAAGCACTATCGGCTATATTAGATCGACATCCTGAATTTCTGTCAGTTATTGGCAAAGACTTGATCGATAGCACTTTACAAAAAAACCGGACGAACAGGATTAAGTGTCGATAGTGTTTTTCGCTGCATAATTTTAAAGCCGCTATTACAGGCAAGCTTTGAGCTGCTGGCCTTTCATTTATCCGATTCTATGACTTATAGGACTTTCGCTAGATTACCTTATGGAGTGAACCCTAGCCGCCCAGGTCTACAATCGACTATTCGCAGTATCACCCCTTCTTCACTAGAAATATTACAACTTTTATTATCCCAGAGCTGCCTTAAGAGTGGTGATTTATGTTTAGATAAAATTCGCATCGACAGCACTGTCGTTGCAAGTAATATAACACCTCCCAGCGATAGTCAGTTGCTCAATGATGGTATCAGAGTGTTAAGCAGACTTCTGATTAAAAGCAGTGAATCCATCGGTATAAAAATACGTTTTACCGACAAACGATCCATTGCTAAATGATTGTCTTTTAGAATATTTAACGCTAAAAAGTCGGTGAAGGACATCCTTTATATCGATTTGCTAAAGGCGGCTCGCGTCACAATAAAACAAGCTGACCGAGGCTTGATATGCGCACGTGAAATTCCCATAGAAACGAAAAAAAAGTCACTGTGGGTTTCAGATGTAGAGAATTACAGAGCACTATTACTAA
>JAWUWK010000124.1:0-18775 GCA_034111875.1 Gammaproteobacteria bacterium | reverse complement strand
GCATGGAGCGTTTTTGTTTCTTGAGCCAATGTAAATAACGATCGCAGAACTGCGAGTAACTTAAACAGCGGTTTGGGTACTGCTGACAGTATTCTTCCCAGAGAAACTGCTTGGTTGTTCCCTTTTTTTTAAGGTCTAGATGAGTCGTTGGCCAGTCAGGAATATGGAAGCGTTTCGAGCTTCTCGTATCAGCTATGGGGTAAAACAAATGGGCTAACTGGATATCGTCGAGTTCAGAAGGTAACGGCCAAGTAAGCGATCAATCATACGCATTAGCGAGCAACTTTTGAACAGCGCCTACACTAATTTTAGTACTGGCGTTGATCTGCCTAATACTCAGTTTCCCTTCAAACTTCAGTCTTAAAACGTCTCTAATTTTACGCATTGCAATCCCTCTTTGCAGCCATATCACTCTCCCTGTTGGTAAAAGAGTCAATATGGCACTTGAAGGTTATATTTATCAATGCATTGGGGTCGTTCTGGTTAATGGTGAACACCGATTCCGGTTTCAAGGTAAAAGTGTTCACCTTGAAACCGGAATCACTGTTCACGTTGAACCAGAATAGGTGTTCACGTTGCCCCAGAAGAGGTGTTCACGATGGGCCAGAATATGCAGGTGTTTTTGGTTTGGTTGATTATTAGTCGCAAAGTATCAATAATATAGCTTTGAGAGAGTCTAAAATAAAAAAACGTATTATTGATACGTATAAAAAAGCCAGCTAATAAGCTGGCTTTTTTGGCTGTCAGTAACACACTAAGGCACTACTGATAAAGACATAAACTAGTCTTTATTAGCCATTTGCGCTTTGATCAGGTCACCAATGGTGGTTGGTCCTGCAGTCTTGACTTCAACATTACGTACAGCAGCGATTGCAGCTTTTTCATCGGCTTGATCTTTCGCTTTAATTGAAAGAGTAATGCTGCGATTGCGACGGTCGATGTTAGTGATCTTAGATTCAACAGACTCGCCCACTTTAAGGACTGTACTTGCATCTTCTATGCGATCGACACTGATTTCAGATACTTTCAAGTACCCTTCTATACCTTCAGCAAGCTCGATTGTTGCGCCTTTAGCATCAACAGCTTTTACGCTACCAGTAACAATCGTGTTTTTGTCGTTAGTTGAAACGTACTCGGCGAATGGGTCGTTGTCCATTTGCTTAATACCCAGGGAAATACGTTCTTTTTCAGCATCGATTGACAAGATGATAGCTTCAACATTATCGCCTTTCTTGTATTCACGAAGAGAAGCTTCTGGATCGCCTTCCCAGCTTATATCGGACATGTGAACTAAACCGTCAAGTTCATTTTCTAGTCCAACAAAGATGCCGAAATCAGTAATTGTTTTGATAGAACCTGACACTTTGTCGTTAGTTGCATACTGTTCAGAGAATGCTGTCCAAGCATTAACCGTACACTGCTTAATACCAAGAGAAATTCTAAGACGCTCTTCATCAACATCTAAGATCATAACTTCTAAAGATTCACCAATCTGAACCACTTTAGATGGGTGGATGTTTTTGTTAGTCCAAGACATCTCTGAAACGTGCACTAAGCCTTCAACGCCATCTTCGATTGAAGCGAAGCAACCGTAGTCAGTAAGATTAGTAATCTTAGCTTGGGTTTTAGAGCCTGATGGATAGCGCTTCTTAATCGCTTCCCACGGGTCTTCAGAAAGTTGCTTAAGACCAAGAGAAATACGACCAGAGTCTTTATCGAACTTAATGATTTTGACTGAGATTTCATCACCAGGGTTAAGCATTTCGCTTGGGTGAGAAATACGCTTCCACGCCATATCAGTGATATGCAGTAGACCGTCAACACCGCCCAGATCGATGAATGCACCGTAATTAGTTAGGTTCTTAACGAAGCCTTTAGCTGTTTGGCCTTCTTCTAGAGAAGCTAATATTTCATCACGTTGGGCGCTGTTTGCTTCTTGAAGCACTGCACGACGAGAAACAACGATGTTGTTGCGTTTAGGATCAAGCTTGATTAGTTTGAAGTCTAGCTCTTGTCCTTCTAAATGATCAACGTCGCGAACTGGGCGAACATCTACCAAAGATCCTGGTAGGAAGCCTTGAATGTTGTTGACGTTAACAGTGAAACCACCTTTTACTTTACCGTTGATGAAACCTTGTACAGTTTCTTCAGCGTCAAATTTAGCTTGTAGTACTTCCCAAGCTTCAGCGCGTTTCGCTTTTTCACGTGAAAGTTTAGTCTCACCGAATCCGTCTTCAACAGATTCTAAAGATACTTTAACGCTATCACCGATTTGAATTTCTAGTTCGCCAGCATCGTTGAGAAATTGTTCGCGTGGAATAACAGCTTCAGACTTAAGTCCAGCGTGCACAGTAATCCAGTCGCTATCGATGTCAACTACTTCACCAGTAACTAAAGTACCTGGTTTCATATCGAGTGTAAGAAGTGATTCTTCAAACAGTTCAGCAAAGCTTTCGCTCATGAAAATGTCCTATTTTAGGGCCGCAGGTTTAGTATACAAAAAGTATAAATAAATACTGAGCACATAACCTGTATCACCAGCGACACAGGGTCAGATTATAAGGAAAGTAACAGATACAGGGGCTGGAAAATGCTGTATTTCCTAGAATATTGACCGCATATAATACAGCAATAATAGTTAACTGCAAAGACTTAGTCGATAAAGAAATTAAGTCGTGTTAATAAGTGGGGGATGTATCTGCTTGAGCGGTTTCTAAGCAGACTATCGAGTTGCTTATTGAGACCTCTGATCTCTACTTCGTGCAAAGGTCTCTTATTCGCCTTGGTCTATTAAGTTTTTATCTAATTGGGCTCTTAAACTATTTTGGCAAGGGACAATCACGGAGTCTAAGTCTTTGCTTAATTGAGTGGGTAAGGGGAGGGTTATGGTGCCGCGAAATTTAGTGGCTATGAGGTTAAGTTCTTCTGCATTATTGGCAGCTAACTCAATGCCATCGCCGACACAAAATGCATAACCTGGTAAGTACTCGACGGAAACTTTTTGGCGTTGTACTTTTGTTACCATTAATCGATTGCGATTAATATACTCTTTGTATTCTAGTGCGCTGGCCGCGGCCATAATCTCAATTTGCAGGGTGCCGAAACGGCCAGCGTCTTCGGACTCGAGTAAAAATGCTTTTACTTGACGTTCTATCTCAACCATTTCGTCTTTTATTCGCAGCGGTGCGAAGCGTTCATTAGACATTTTGTACTCTTCGAGTACGGCTATGTCCCTATTCAAACTTTCAATTGACTCCTTCAGATCAATGATTTCAATACTGAGTTTTACATTTTCTTTTTGCAATGACCTAACGACCCTTTTCGAAGGCTTTAAATCGCTACTGATGGTTGGCGCCATCTGCTCATCAGTAAGGTCATTATCGGGTTTGTTGTGGCTAGACCCCACTAAAACATCACCGGCTTGCGCAAGCCCCTCGCTGTTGAGGTCTGTCTGTTCTTTGAGTTTAAGGTAGGCAAAATAACCACCACCGCCTAGAAGGGCCAGTACTAAGACAGGAATAAGTATCGTTAACGTTTTTTTCTTAGCGCTCATATTTAACTCTTAGTTTGTAATAGTTTTTTTAGATCAATTAAGATGCGCACGCTCTCAGTCAATATAGCATTAGATTCGGGGTAGATAGGTCGACCTAGTGAGTCTTTTTTGAGCTTTTCTTCCATTTCATCGAGTGAGGAGATAGTCGGTAAATTGGTCGCTCTTCTGCGTTTGTTTTCTGCATCCACTAGCCATTGTTTCTCCGTTTCTAAGTTGCTTTTGTATTTTATTTTATTGAGTGAAATAGTTGTTTGGTCTTTTAGTGCATCATTGTGAGAAATTTTTGATAACATGTATTGAAAATCAGCTAATTTATTGGTCCGATTTTTATTTAAGTGACGGATTTTTTTGAAAAAGCTACTTAGATCTAAATTATTGAAACCTTTTACCGCCTGAACTGTATCCCAAGGTAAAGCATGATCTAAAGCACTTTCGCCATACTCTTTTATATCCAATAAAGCCGGTAATACAACATCCGGTATCACCCCTTTGTTTTGAGTACTCTCTCCAGAAATCCGATAGAATTTTGCGTGTGTTAGTTTAAGTTGACCGTGTTTAAGCGGACTTAAGGTTTGCACTGTACCTTTACCGAAGGTTTGATTACCAATAATGACACCCCGGTGATGGTCTTGGATAGCACCGGCAAAAATTTCAGAAGCGGAAGCGCTCTGTCTATTAACCATGACCCCCAAAGGTCCAGTATAGGCGATCTCTGGATTGCGATCATATAAAGGGCCAACACTGCCGTTTGAGTATTTGATTTGTACTGTTGCACCTAGTTTTAAAAATAGACCGGCTAATTCGTTCGATTCTTGTAGAGCGCCGCCGCCATTGTTTCTAAGGTCAATAAGTAAACCGTCAATTTTTTCTTGTTTAAGCTCTTCAATTAATCTTTTCACATCTCTAGTGGTGCTCTTATAGTTTTTATCGCCTCTTTGAAGTGCGGCAAAATCAATATAAAAGGTCGGGATGTCAATAACGCCTATTTTATATTCCTTGCCATCTACTGTGGTTTTTATGATTTTTTTTTGTGCTGATTGTTCTTCCAGTTTGACTTTATCACGAGTAATTAAAATCGTTTTGCGCTCTTTAGCTTTGCTGTCATTACCGACTATTTCAAGTCTTACAAGTGTGCCTTTTTTACCTCTTATTTTTTGCACCACATCATCTAAACGCCAACCGACAATGTCTTCTAAAGGGCCGTTAGCGCCTTGACCTACGCCAATAATTTTATCATTGGCTTTTAACTTACCCGTCTTATCTGCAGGCCCAGAGGGAATCAGTCTAACAATTTTAGTGAATTCGTCCTCGCTTTGTAGCACCGCGCCAATACCCTGTAGAGACAAACTCATATTGATTTTGAAGTTTTCGGAGTTGCGTGGCGAAAAATAGGCGGTGTGTGGGTCGTACAATCTTGTGAGGTTATTGACATAAACTTGAAATATATCTTCACTGTTTGTTTGTAACACCCTTGAAAGCTGGCTTTTATAGCGCTTAATCAGCTTTTGTTTGGCCTCTTTATCAGTTTCATCATCTAAAGTCAGGTTTAAAATTGAGCTCTTTAATCTCTTGCGCCACAAATCATCCATATTCACTTTGGTCAGTACCCAAGGTGATTCTTCACGGTTGGTTTCATAACTTTCATTTAAGCTGAAATCAAATTTTTGTGCCGACTCCAAGCGTTGGATAGCAAAATTCACCCGCTCAACAATTCTCTTCTGAAGTCGGTTGTAAATGAAATAACCGCTATTGACATTATTTTTTTTGATTTCGTCGTCTAGGCGATAACGTAATGTTTCAAATTCTTTTATGTCAGCTTGGTAAAAATAGCTTTTTGCTGGATCCAGTGACTTTATATAACTGTCTAATAAATCACTTGAGAGTTTATCGTTGATGGATATTTTATTGTAGTGCTTGTTACTTAAAGACTTTACTATTTCTTTGATGGTCGCCGAATGTACTTTCTCAGCAGCGATTGGCTTAATTGCTTGAGAGGCATCGGCAGAGCTTATAATAGGTAACAACAGTAATGGTGTAAAAATAAACTTCAAATATGTATTCATAAATGTATCTTCTGTGTAATGATCTCTATTGAAAAAGTGTCAAATGATGGTTTTAGAGAGAGTAAAACAAGGTAAGTTCCAAATTGTCGAAAAATCAGTGCAGCGATAGGAAAGAATATTGTAAAAGCTCAGATTAATCTTTATATAATAAATAATTACGCCGTGTATCATTATTAAAGTAACTCCAATAAATGTCCAGTATCAATACAGCAGTTTTCAGTCAGATCAATGGTTCAGCGATAAATCATGTCTAATGTTGAGCGCAAATTTGACCAAAATTTTATTTTTTCTGTTACGACAACTCTAGAGAACAAGTATCGTTTCACTAACAACATGATACAGGCTCAATTATAATAGCTATTATGCCCATTTCGAGCATAATAACGCAAGATAAGTCACATACAATTAGGAGCTAATTTGGCAGTTAATTTGCGATCATTAAAAACTTATAGACTTCCCCGGTTTCATTTAAATAGCCTAATAATTGTGTTGCTAGCAAGCTGTTTAATGGGCTGTGCAGAAAGCGCCGAAGAGGCAGCTTTTCGGGCGTCTTTAATTGATAAAGCGCTTAATGACGACAATAGAAAATTAGGCGAGGCATTTCTGGCAAAAAACCGACTCAGAAAAGAGGTTTACACTACTGCGAGTGGCTTGCAGTATCTGGTACTTGCCTCTGGTGAGGGCCAATCGCCGAGTAGACTTGATCGAGTACAAGTGCATTATGAAGGCACCCTAGTAACGGGAGAGGTATTCGATAGCTCTTATCAGCGCAGTAAAACATCAACATTCCCGGTTACTAAAGTAATCCAAGGTTGGCGTGAAGCGCTATTGAAAATGCGTGTTGGTGATCATTGGAAAATTTTTTTGCCCGCTGATTTAGCCTATGGCAGTAAAAGCCCATCGGATAAAATAGCTGCAAATTCAGCCTTAGTATTCAATATAAAATTATTAGCAGTGATAGGTGAGTAACGTGGATAAAAAACAGATAATTGATAACTTGATTTCTTTTATACAGTCATCCGTTACTCCTTATCACGCAGTTACACAAATGGCGCGGCAATTGAAAGCTGCAGGCTTTATTTGCCTCAATGAAAAAGACAGTTGGAAGGTGTCGGCTGGAGGGAAATACTATACGACTCGAAATGGCTCAAGTATCGTTGCTTGGCAGATGCCAAAGCACAAAAAAATCGCTCAAAGTGGTTTTAGAATGATGGGTGCGCACACCGATTCTCCTTGTTTAAAAGTCAAACCTAATCCTGAAATCCGTGTTAATGGCTATTTGCAATTGGGTGTCCAAGTTTATGGTGGAGTGCTACTCAACCCCTGGTTCGACAGAGATTTATCACTCGCAGGAAGAGTCACATATGAAAACCAGCAAGGACAAATAGCCTCATCTCTGATAAATTTTGAGAAAGCGGTCGCCGTCATCCCCAGTTTAGCGATTCACCTTAATCGCGAGGCCAATAATGGTCAGAAATTAAATCCTCAGACTATGGTTACGCCAATATTGGGACAGCAATCTGACGAGCAAGTTTTCTGTTTTAGGGGCTTGTTGCAACAACAACTAAGAGCCCAAGGTATTATTGCTGAAAAAGTATTAGATTTCGATATGAGTTTCTACGACGTGCAACCCCCTGCGACCCTTGGTTTGAAGAATGAATTTTTTGCCTCAGCACGCTTAGATAACTTGCTTAGCTGCTATATGACCCTGCAAGCTTTGTTGGATGCAAATTCCGATGAAGGCGTTTTGCTGGTCAGCAATGATCATGAAGAAGTTGGCAGTATGTCCGCTGTTGGTGCACAGGGGCCGATGTTAGAACAAGTATTGAATCGGTTGACGAACTCAAGTGCTGAAAATACTCGAATGATCGCCAATTCGATGCTTATATCAGCGGATAACGCCCATGGTATCCATCCAAACTTCACTGACAAACATGATGCCAATCATGGGCCTATCTTAAATGCTGGACCTGTGATTAAAGTCAATGCGAACCAGCGATATGCCACCAATGATATAACCAGTGCTATGTTTAGACAGTTTGCATCTCAAGTAGAGGCTAAAGTGCAAGTGTTTGTGGTTAGAGCAGATATGGCCTGTGGTAGCACAATAGGACCTATTACGGCGGCCGAGTTAGGTGTGAAAACCTTGGACATTGGTGTGCCACAATTCGCGATGCATTCTATTAGGGAATTAGCCGGCTGTGAGGATGTCGTAAAGACTATTGAGATACTTAAGAATTTTCTTAATCAAGACAATTTGTAACGCGTTTTGGTCTCTCAATTAGATCATCGCAGTCAATCAGCAGGCTCGGCCTAAGATATTGGTCAAGGTATGGGGTTCTAACGAAGATGGCTTAATTTGGAACAACAATCATTCGAATGTTAAACCGTTTGATTGTTTTTTATGCACAGTGAAACCTTGCACTTAGTAGCGAGCGAAGGTTAGAGAAGGTAAAAATACGCTAAAAACAGGATGCTATACTGATAAATGAGGATTTTAAGGTTGTTTTTAATGCTGTATTACCGAGCATAGTGATAGTGCAAAGGTATCACAGCAATTTAGGATAATGCTGCAATACTCAGTTCATGTTGATAAGGGGATAGAGCCGCTAAAAAATCAGCCACTGAAGGCTCTTCTAATTCCAAAATCAAGTCTAGCCCTTTATCAAACCAAACTCGTTCAATAACATAGACCCTTGAAAATTTTTTTAGCTGATGTTCAATCATGCCAGTGAGGTGAAAGGGCACGCTCAGTGTCTTACGACAAGTTAAATGTACTAATTCGCTATCAGTATCATTTAACACTAGATTAACACTGGAACTGTAAGCTCTGGCTATTCCCCCAGTACCTAATTTTATCCCGCCAAAGTATCTTGTGACAACAATGCATATATTACCTAAACCACTGTGTTTAATGACATTGAACATTGGTATTCCGGCAGTGCCTTTAGGTTCTCCATCGTCGCTGTAACCCCATAGGGAAGACTCACGGGGTGTTCCTGCAATAAAACAGTGGCAACTATGATTGGCGCTTTTATGCTCAGATTTGATTTGTTGCATAAAGGCGATTGCATCTGCAGGGCTAGTAACAATACTTGACTGACCAATAAACAGACTTTTCTTTATCGTCTGGCTAATTTCTGTCTCATTTTTAGGGCGAAAGTAACTCATGCTTTAGATTTAAATAGACTCAAAGTAGTAGGGCGTGATGAGATATCCAATCTTATCTGAAATCGCTGCCAACTATAAGTAGGGAAGGCATTTGTTCTGCTGATAAACTAGGCATAAAGCTATCCATCCTAGAAAATCTAGCTGCTCTATAGAGACCAATAGAACTGAGTCAGTGCTTTGATTATTGAGTATGTATGCTATTTGAGTAAGAAAATAAGCTGGTAATGAGATCATAGCCACACTACAAAGAATAGTAATAGCTTTAGATTTTGTGTGGCTTGTTTAAAGAAAATTAGATCGATAGTATAAGTCAATGCTAGCTTTGTGAAAAACAAGATTTTTTTGATATTTTTTTGTTTGTAAAAGCTAATAAAAAGTCTTTTTTTTTATAAGAAAGCAGTTGACATGATAGATAGTCGAAATTTAGGCGGTTGCGGGCTATTCTTATTAAAAAACCAGAAATTTATTTTAACTTACTGTTTTATATACTAAAAAATATATGGTTAAAAAAAAGCCAAAGTGCTAAAAGTGCAGTGATTATGGGCCTGTAAGACAATCATATGACTCTATCTACAGAGTTATCCACAGTAGCTGTGGGCACATTTTCTCAGCCCATATAGGGGGCGGCTTAAACCGTTTTTTAAGGCTAAAATAAATTAATCTAAGCGTATTCCGAGGATTAAAACATGGTGCAGTTGTAGCGTAATACCGCAGTAAAAAAGCGCCGTATAAAGCTTTTTTTGGCAATAAAAAACTTGACGCCTTAAATATTCGAATAACAACTGGTCAAAGGCCCATTACTTAAATTATAAATATTGGTCGCAAAATATTAAGTAGTGACTTGTTTATAAAGTCAGTTTGTATACTCAACTACTTGTTCGTCCATTTTTGTTAGAATAAGTCTAAAGTACTCGCCTTCCAATACTTATCCGTTCGCGGATTTGAACGCTTAGTGATCAACAGATAACATTCGGTGACTTATTTTTATTGCCTTAGTTGTTTAAAGTCAAAAGTTGAGGACTATTCGCTGCTGCCTGTAAAGATAATTTAAGATTGTTAGAGGGTTTTATTTAGGCGATAAATTTGTCAACGCCTAGTGATGTGGAGTAATGAGAACTCAAACCAAAAAAGGGCAATAGCCCTTTATTAATTCCTATGAGTCCTTTTTTTACTACAGCAGGAAAGTGACCGCGAAGTAGCCAACGAGACTTAAAACAATAGTGTAAGGCAGAGCCATCATCACCATCTTTCCATATGACAGTCGAATAAGCGGTGCTAAAGCCGAAGTCAATAAGAATAAAAATGCCGCCTGTCCGTTAGGGGTAGCGACACTAGGTAAGTTAGTCCCTGTATTAATGGCAATGGCTAGTGACTCAAAATGGGCCCGATCAATACTGCCGCTATTAAAGGCAGCGGTGACTTCGTTGATATATACCGTCGCCACAAATACGTTGTCGCTGATCGCCGATAAGATGCCATTGGCAATAAAGAACATACCAGGTTGGCGCTCTATAGGCATCGCTAATACGTAGTTGATTATCGGTGTGAATAGATGCTGCTCGTGAATCACCGACACGATAACAAAAAACACTACTAAAAGAGCGGTAAAAGGCAGCGCCTCTTCAAAGGCTTTGCCAATTTGGTGCTCTTCAACGATGCCATTAAAGGCGGTCAGTAGGATGATCACTGCTAAACCAATGAGTCCGACAGCACCCCAATGGAAGGCAAGTGCTAACACAAGAAAAACAGCCACCAGTATTTGTACTATCAGCTTTGCTTTGTCACGCTGATCGCGTTTTGCATCTTCTTTATGGGAAAAATCTTCGAGAATTTCACGCACAGAATCGGGCAGTAGCGTACCATAATCAAAAAGTTTGAATTTTTCAAGCGCAACACAAGTGCATAATCCTGCAACTAAAGCCGGCATAGACACCGGCAGCATTTGCACAAAGAAGTCTACGAAATTCCAACCCATTTTTTCAGCAATCAGTAAATTTTGTGGCTCACCCACTAAAGTACAGACCCCGCCTAATGCTGTACCTACTGCCCCGTGCATTATAAGGCTTCGAAGAAAGGATCTAAACTGAAGCAAGTCATTGCGACGCTCTTGGTCTAGTATCTCATCGTCCGTATGGTCATGATTTTCTTTATTTCCAGAGGCTACTTTATGATAGACTGAATAGAAGCCGACGCCGACACTTATCAAGACAGCGGTCACCGTAAGGGCATCTAAAAACGCGGAGAGTAAAGCCGCAACAATAGAGAATAATAGAGAAAGAATGATTTTAGATCTGACCGTCACTAATAACTTGGTAAATACCCACAGCAACATTGATTGCATGAAATAGATGCCAGCGACCATAAACATTAATAATAGAATAACTTCTAGATTGCTTTGAATTTCATGGTAAACCGTTTCAGGTGTCGCTAGCTTGAGAATGATTGCTTCAAGTGCAAGTAAGCCACCAGGCTGTAAAGGGTAGCATTTAAGGGCTAAAGCGAGAGTAAAAATAAACTCGAAAATGAGAACCCAGCCGGCAACAGTGGAGCCCGCAGTAAGTAATATAATCGGGTTTAATATTAAGAAGATGATTATCAGCTGTTTGTACCAAACAGGTGAATTACCTAAGAAATTCTTGAAAGTAGCCTGAGCTATTGAACTGGTCATACAAAAATCATGTCCTTTAAAAGTAATTTTATGGTTGTTTTCCAGCTAAGAAAGGGTTAGAAAGTTAACCTTTACTCTATTAACTGAGTCAGTCTCTTTACTGTAAAATAAATTTCAAGCTATTGATATTAAATAATTTATAAAAAAATAATGGATAAAGCTGAATTTTCAAGTCCACTTTTACGTCACGGAATCAGGTATTGGTTAGTGTAGGGGATAAGTGTCATTTACTGTTTCAGTCAATAGCACAATATTAACATTAGCTTTAAGCGCGGCGTCTTATTCGCTTCTCCCTAACGTAGAATCTAGCGAGCTTGTCGCTATTGTCTTAAGTTGAAAATACAGAAATCTAGGGCCAAAAAAAACTAGAGTCAAATCAAAACAATTAATTGCGCGATATTATAGAGGTATTGATGAGTTTTTATAAGTTATAAAGATGAGATATCAATTAAAATCACAATGAATAATAGAAGGTGTGTGGGGTCAGTCGCGAATTTTTTTAGTATCGCTTGATTTCTTTTTAAATAATTTACTCAGAGAAGTCGCCAACAAAACATTGCCATGCGCTTGTAAATCACCTTTCATAAATGCAGACATACCGTCGATCTTACCGGTCATTAATGCGATAAAAGTCGTTTCATGCATCGTCAATACAATGTTTGGATCATCGTGCTCTTCGCGTTTAGTCGTGCATTGTTGGTTATTAATATCTATATAAAAAGAGAATTTATCGGTCAGCCTGAATTGGTATATAACCGTTAACCCTTCGGCTTGATCAGGTTGAAATCGCGACGCTAGTTTGTCAATGATCTGTTCTGTGGTGAGTTTCGCGTTTAAACTTTCTTGCATTAGTAATTGCCTGTGAAAAATGCTTTAGAAAAAATGGTTTAGTAGTGCTTTTATGGTACATTAATGCCCTCGCTTAGTAACGAATTATTGGAGATTTAGCTTGGTTGATTTTTTATACAATTACGGTATGTTTTTAGCAAAAGCAATCACGGTCATTTTAACAATTTTTATTGTTTTAATTGGTTTTATTGCCATCAGTGGCAGAAATAAGAGAGATCACTCCCACGGTGAAATCACTTTGACGTCAATGAATGATAATTTTGAAGAGATGAAAGATGCCATAGAATCGGTTGTCATCGATAGTGAAGTCTATAAACAACAGATAAAAGCACAGCACAAACAAGACAAAAAAGACGCTAAGGAGAGAAAAAAACAGGCAAAAGCCGATGCTAAACAAGCAAAAATAGCTTTAAAAACAGCGCTAAAAACGGTGGATAATAAGTCTGATGAGGATCAAAAACCAGCGGTACAAAAGTTTACCTCTGAAACAGAAGATGAACAGAGCATTATAGCAACGCCTAAATCTGCAGCGCATGATAGTGACAATATGGATGAAGATCTAGCTTCAGAATCTAGAGGTCGCGTGTTCGTATTAGATTTTAATGGTGACATTCGCGCTTCAGAAGTAGACCTTCTCCGTGAAGAAATATCGGCGGTGTTGTCTTTCGCTGCAGATAATGACGAAATTGTGCTGCGTTTAGACAGTGCAGGCGGAATGGTGCATACCTACGGTTTAGCTGCCTCGCAGTTGGAACGTATTAAAAGCGCCAGTATTAAATTGACCATTTGTGTCGATGAAGTCGCTGCATCAGGGGGTTATATGATGGCTTGTATAGCAGATAAGTTGATAGCCGCGCCTTTTGCTATATTAGGCTCAATTGGTGTCGTTGCTCAGTTGCCAAACTTTCACAAAGTATTGAAAAAGCACGGGGTCGATTACGAAACCTTTACCGCCGGTGAGTACAAGCGAACGGTGACCATGTTTGGTGAAAACACTGAAAAAGGTAAAGAAAAATTTATAGAAGAAATTCAAGATACGCACTTGTTGTTTAAAGAATTCGTAGCCCAAGCTAGACCTTGTATTGATATAGATAAAGTGGCCACCGGTGAAGTCTGGTTTGGTCGTCGAGCAATAGATCATCACTTAATTGATGAACTAAATACCTCCGACGATTTTTTGATGAGCTTGTGTAAGACAGCAGACGTTTATCAAGTACGCTACGAACTAAAGAAATCATTTTCTGATAAATTGAGTGAAATGACGGTTAAAACAGGCACTAATTTGGTGAACGGCATTGTACAAAAAATGACAAATTCAACGAATTTTATGCGCTAACATATTAATAATTATTAGGTTGTATTATTAATATTGTTTTAAACGTTTGCTTTGAAAATTAAAATTTTATTAGCCTAACAGTCAGTTGTAAGTTAATATAAAGATTGAGGTAAGATATGTTCGTTTTAAGCAATTCGACATAAATCTTATGGTTTATGAAAAGTGTAGAATATATCGCTATACAGTAACTGAATATTTATCTCATAAAGTAACGGCAGTTCGAGTTAAAGACCTGTCTGAGGGAGTGACAATTACTCTCCATTACTCTAGTTAATAATGGTAGTAGAATGGCCCAATCTAGAACCGCAAAACAAATTTTAGACGCCGCAGAAACGCTTTTTGCCGATCAGGGCTTTATAGAAACTACCATGCGTCAAATTACCCGTGAAGCGAATGTTAATTTAGCTGCGATTAATTATCATTTTGGCTCTAAGCAAGGTTTGATTCAATCTGTTGCTGAGCAGTTTTTACGGCCTTTTACTGATTATATAGATCAAGCAATCATTGAGCGCACGGCCGTTTTGGACAGCACGTCGATTAAGATGGAAGAGTTGCTAGAATTGCTAATGCGCGCGTTGTTGCGGGTAGACCAAGAAAATACCCATGCACTACTAATGTTTACGCGTTTATTAGAGTTGGCCTACATGAAAAATCAGGAAGATCTTCGGCAGTTTATTAGCGGTAGATACGGGCCTAAATTACAACCTTTTATTAAGCTGCTGCGCTCGCAAGCGGCCTTAATGGAAGAAGATGAATTTTTTTGGCGATTACATTTTGTGATGGGCTCGGTTATCTTTACTTTATCCAACTTTACTATATTGTCCGAAATCGAAAAGAACAAATTTCAAACCGAGGCCGAAATAGAGCGCATCTTACATCGTATGGTGCCTGTGTTAAGCGCGGGTATGCAGGCGCGGGGAGATAAAATCTATTTCAGTCGCCTCTAAATACTCTCTTTAATAGTGCCCTTCACTGTCATATTCTGTGTTAGATATTAAGGATTTATAATGCTTTACGGGCCATTAATGTTAGATGTCGCGGGGCTCTGTCTGACTGAGAACGAGCGTTCACTTCTTAAACAATCTTATGTTGGTGGGCTGATCTTGTTCGCGCGTAACTATCGTAGTAAAGCGCAGTTGATCGATTTGATTGCTGATATCCGAGGGCAAAACCCCCATATTGTTATCGCGGTGGATCAAGAAGGCGGCAGAGTTCAGCGATTTCGTGAAGAGTTTATTAGGTTACCTGCGATGCAATCTCTGCATATCGCCTACCAAAAAAATCCAGAAAAGGCCCTTCGACAAGCGACAGCTTTGGGCTGGTTGATGGCGACTGAAATAGTGGCCATGGATATCGATATCAGCTTTGCACCTGTGCTTGACTTAGATTGGTCTCACAGCGATGTTATTGGTACTAGGTCATTAGGTAAAGATCATCGACAAGTCTCTAGCTTAGCTATGCATTTTATTACTGGTATGCGTGAAGCAGGGATGCGTTCTACTGGAAAACATTTTCCTGGACACGGTTGGGCAACGGCAGATTCTCATCTTGAAATTGCGATCGATGAGCGTGAATTGGTGGAGATTGAAAGAGATGATTTACAGCCTTTTAAGATGTTGATTAATTCAGGACTAGACGCTCTTATGCCGGCCCATGTTATATACTCAAAGGTTGATTCAAGACCGGCGGGCTTCTCTAAATATTGGTTACAAGATGTTTTGCGTTATCAATTAGAGTTTGATGGCGTTATTTTTAGTGATGATTTAAACATGGACGGCGCTAATCTTTTTAAAAACGGTGTCCAGCAGCCTTTTTCTAGCAGAGCTGCTGCCGCATTAGAGGCGGGCTGTGACACAGTGTTAGTGTGCAATAATCCCCAAGCTGCTGAATCGGTGCTGCATTATTTAGAGGCAGAAAAAATACCTATGTCGACCCGCTTAGGTCGTATGCGCTTGACCAAAAAGTCTGTAGATTTACAGCGTTTTGATAATGCCCAGAAAATTGCGGCTGAACTCTTAACGCTCTGTGAGTAACTTCTATAATAAGCGTTATCTGGTTAATTTAAGCACTAAAAATGTGTGGCTAAAAATAGAGGAAAGATTTTGCAAGAGCTTAGAGTGCTAGAAAAGTGGCTGTTAGATTATTTGTCTATAGGTGGGGAAAGTGTTTGGTTAGCCGTTGTTTTTAGTATTATCTTCATGACGTTGGTCGCGGCTTTTTTCACCAAAATATTTTTTAATAGATTAGAATTACAGCTACAAAAAACTAAGAACCACTGGGATGATATTCTGCTCAGTGCGATACGTAAACCTGTTATCTTTATGATTTGGTTGCTCGGCGGTTCCCTGGCAATATTTGCTGGTAATCTAGTCCTTAGTGATATCACTAGTGACTCCAGTAATCTGCTATTGTCCCTAATGCGGCCGCTGCGAAAAGTGGGCATCATTTTGTTGGTTGCTTGGTTCATCATCCGCTTTATAAAACTAGCGGAAATAAAGTTGATAGACCCTGCCGGTATAACGACGACGTTAGATCAAACTACTGTGAGTGCTTTCGGCAAGTTATTGCGTTTGTCTATCTTAATAACAGTGTCACTGGTTGTATTACAAAGTTTAGGCTACAGCGTTTCAGGTGTGCTTGCGTTTGGTGGTATAGGTGGCATAGCTGTGGGTTTTGCAGCCAAAGATCTACTGGCTAACTTCTTTGGTGGGCTAATGATTTATATGGACAGACCATTTAAAGTAGGCGATTGGGTGCGCTCACCGGACAAGGATATAGAAGGGGTTGTAGAAGACATCGGTTGGCGTTTAACGCGCATAATGACCTTTGATAAAAGACCCTTGTATGTACCCAATGCCACTTTTACCAATATCTCTGTTGAAAATCCCTCGCGCATGAAAAATCGGCGTATCTATGAAACAATCGGCGTCAGATATTGTGATATAGATACTTTAAGCCTTATTATAGATAATGTAAGACAGATGTTAACGGAGCACAAAGATATAGATACACAGCAGACGTTAATGGTCAATTTCAATAAAATGGCGGAATCATCACTGGATTTTTTCATTTACACTTTTACTAAGACCACAAACTGGGAGCGCTTTCACAATGTGAAACAAGATGTGCTGTTTCGCGTTGCCAAAATCATAGAGCAATACAACGCCCAAGTCGCTTTTCCTACCAGTACTGTTATGCTAGAAAAGGCGCTTATCAATAATCAACCGCCGCTGAGCGCTGCTATGCTAAAAGAATCCAACACTGAGTGATTCTTTCGATTGTGAACTAGTGTATTTTGGCGCGAAATGGCTGGGCTATTATGCGATGCCGTTTAATAGTGCAATTCGATACAACGGTATTAGACATTGACACAGCGTTATCAGAATAGAGGTTAAGATGCCCATTAGAATACCCGATTTATTGCCCGCCGTTGATTTATTAAACGGTGAGAACATCTTTGTTATGACTGAAACGCGTGCAATGCATCAGGATGTTCGGCCTTTGAAAGTGCTGCTGTTAAACTTAATGCCCAAGAAAATAGAGACAGAGAATCAGCTGATTCGGATGTTATCCAACAGCCCTTTGCAGATAGATTTTGAGCTTTTGCGTATAGACAATACTGAGAGCAAGAATACCCCAATAGCCCATCTGAACAGCTTCTATCGCGATTTCAAAGATATCAAAAATAACCAGTACGACGGCTTAATAGTGACGGGGGCTCCACTGGGTAAAGTACCTTGGGAAGATGTCCGCTATAGAGAAGAAGTGACCGACATTATTCAATGGTCTCAAGAGCATGTCACGTCGACTATGTTTTTGTGCTGGGCGGTGGAGGCGGCGTTAAATATTTTTTACGATCTACCTAAAAAGCTGCGTGAAGAAAAACTTTCTGGAATTTATGCCCATGAAACCTGCCACCAGCATGAGACGCTAACTCGCGGTTTTGATGATTTTTTTAAGGCGCCACATTCGCGCTATGCTGACTATCAAGTCAATGACATAAAAAATCATACGGATTTAAATATATTGGCAAGTTCTGCAACGGCGGGCGTTTATTTGATGGCCAGTAACGACCGTAAGAAAGTCTTCGTTACAGGTCATCCTGAGTACGATGCAGAAACACTGGCGCAAGAGTATTGGCGTGACCTTGAGGTGGACCCTGACACTGAAATTCCAATGAATTATTTTAGCCAAGACGATACTCAAAATAAGCCCTGTAGCACTTGGCGTTCTCATGCAAATTTACTGTTTTGTAACTGGCTTAATTACTACGTCTATCAAATGACGCCTTATGAGCTTGATAGAGAAGATAATCGTGATTAACCAATCAGCTAAAATTGCCTTAGTAACTGGCGGCAGCCGCGGAATAGGCCGCGCCACCAGTTATCTACTGGCTAAGCAAGGCCATGCCATTTTTAACCAATGACCAAGCCGCCAAAACCCTGCAAACCGAAATTAGAGCTATGGCTTTGCGCTGCGAAATATTCAAAGGTGATCTAGCCAACGAAAGCAACGTAGTTGCGCGGTTTAATATGATAGATGCAAAACTCGGTAGACTGAATGCACTCGTTAACAATACGGCGCTGATGTTACCGCAAATCAGTATAGAGCAAGTAACTGAGCAGCGGCTTAATCAACTCTTTAGCACTCACATCACCAGCTATTTTTTATGTGCCCGTGAAGCCGTGTTGCGTATGGCTTACAAGCATGGTGGTAGTGGTGGCAGTATAGTCAACGTCTCTTCGCTGGCAGCCATCACCGGTTCGCCACATGAATACATTGATTACGCGGCTAGTAAAGGCGCGATAGACACCTTAACTCGTGGTTTAGCACGAGAGATGAGTCGCGAGGGGGTACGTGTTAATACGGTGCGTCCAGGGCTTATATATACAGACATGCACGCCGATGGTGGTGAGGCGGGGAGGGTTGATAGAGTCAAAGATAATCCTGATTAGCCATAAGACTCCGCTAGCTTTAAATATTTCTTGGGCATTGGCATTGGCGGGGTTCTTACCATTATTTCACCCAATAATGGCAGTAAATTTCTTAAATTGTATCGATGGTTAAACCTAAAACAAAATTCTGCTAAATATCTTGGTAGATGCTTCGAGTTGATTGAATGACATGTGCCTGAT
>JAWUWK010000123.1:0-20675 GCA_034111875.1 Gammaproteobacteria bacterium | reverse complement strand
ATCATGTAATTATTGCAGCAGGGACAGGTGTGTTTTCGGCGAACGTGCTGTAAAACGTCCATTTGAGCGGGGATGTAATCGAGTTGTTCCGACGTTTCATTGCCAAAATGACGCAATGCTACGCCATCGTGTGGACAAAATTTTTATGCTTCGCTTAAATAAGGTAGAAGTTCGGTGCGGGGTAATTCTTCAGGAATTAAAGCCCCTTTTTTCTTACGCTTATGAGCAGGAACGCCAGTGCTTTCTTCTTCAATTAACGCGTGATCGTCACCTAACAATTCAGCTTCATCGAAGAAATTAAATTGATAAGTGCTCAGTTTTTAACTCGATGAATCAAAGCGCTGCTGCACCATGTAACGAATATATTCTTCTAGCGTCTGGATTTTATGATCTTTATTTTCGAGAGAATTATCTTGCTTTCGCAGCGTAATACTTGCTCAGATAGCTGCGACTCAAACGCGGCAAGCCATTGTTTTAGTTAGATAACTTATTGAGTTTCATCAACGTTTTTCATACTGTTATTCACCTCAAAGATCGAGATAAACCGAGTTAAATTAAATAGATTCATGAGCTTTCATGGCCTTAATATCAAAACCTTGTAGTAACCAATGCAGTTGTTCTTCACTGATATCGATCGTCTCTAGTTCATGCTTTTTTGGCCATTTGAACTTGTCGTTTTCAAGCGTTTATACCAAAGGCAGAAGCCTGTTTTATGTCAATACAGAAGTTTCAGCTTGTCGCGGTGTTTACTGCAAAACAAAAACAGTGCGCCAGCATTGAGAGATTGTTTTATTTCGAGTTCAACAATCGCAGTAAGGCCATTAATCTGTTTATGAAAATCGACGGGGTCACGATGCAAATAAACCTCTGGGGCATCAACAAACATTGTCATGAGAGCATCCCTATTAATTTTGCTAGCCAAACGATGTCTGTTGAGCTTGGAATGGATAACGTTGCTTTGCCAATACTGAGGGTAATCACCGTTGTTGAAAGCTCAGATTTTTCGGGGACGGTTACTTTACTAAAGGCGGAAGATTTAATATTAGTTTCAGTGTGCTTGGCTTTTAGCCAATGACTGCGCCGAGCATAAAAATTCTTTAAAGGATGATCTTGTTTGCGACAGAAATCGATGATAGATAAGTCACTGATTTGTTGTGCCTGAATCAATTCAAGCGATTGTTGTTTCGTGCGTCTCATAGCGTTCACCTCAAATGATTTAAGATGAATCATACGGCTACGCGCGTGTTATTAAAGAAGGGCGTTTATGAGGTGCTTACTCTGCAACGACTCCCATGCCTACAGGAGTCTTTGTTTCCACCACTTTATAGCAAGTATTTGTCTTCATTCGACCGACAGATTTAGATTCATCCTGATCCAGCGGATAAAACCAACTGTAACTATTGTAAGCACGATCAACAACATAGATTGTATTTGGGATCATCTGTAGATTATCCAGTTCATTTGCGTCATTGGTTTTCGCCTCTGTTAATGAAAAAAACACAGGGACTGCGGCGTTGGGGTCTTACACGGTATGAAGCTTTATCCCAGCCTTCTTTGAGGGAAACTTTGCCTACCTAAATTGATTAAGATTCAAATCAATCGTCGTTGAATCAATCAATCAACCTTACCATCTGGCTGGCATCACTTTTAGGGAGTTTTGAGCGCACCTTAGTGAGCAGATAATAGAACGTGTGATTGAAAATAGCGGTTGGCCGATTGCCGTGGGCATCCGATAAAGATGATCGGCTGATTCGACTTGTGCCTAAGTGATAAAGCTTAGAGATTTGGCGATTAAATGTTGTTTCAATTCCCCTTAATGAATTCTGGCTATTAAGCTGCGCAAAGAGCAAAACGACCAACTGATCCCAACATGAAAGAGTTCTTGTTCGGTAATCACTTTTATGTCGATCAACCACTTTTTGAAAAGTATGACGGGGAATAAACTTTAAAAGTTGGTGGAAAATGCTATTAGAATGTTTCACGCTTAACCTCTGGTTGGGAAAATAGCTGTTTAGTTAACAACCATTTTACCGTAATCCCCGAGGTTAAAGCTCTATAGTCTCACATCTTTTTTTAAACCGGACACTAGTGAGATAAATTAAAGGAACGTTAATTATAGCAACGTTCAACCAGAAGGTAGGTTTACAATTAGCGCCTATAATGTAGTATTCGTAATACACAGGTATGTTCAGTTTTAATTCAGAAAATAAATCAGTGAGGAAATACTATGGGTATTATATCTTGGGTAGTACTGGGACTAATAGCGGGCATATTAGCTAAATGGGTGATGCCGGGTAAAGACGGCGGGGGGATAATCATAACTATTTGCCTGGGCATAGCGGGGGCGTTTGTCGGTGGTTTTATTGGCGGGTTTTTCGGTTTAGGAGGAGCTGATGGGATTAATATTGGCAGCATAATCACCGCAACAGCCGGTGCCTTTTTACTGCTTTTTATCTACAAAAAAGTCAAAAGCTGATCCATATATGCTGGTGATAACGCGTCGCGAGATACGGCTGATTCTCACAAGCCGAGTTAAATAGGTAGACGATTGGGTTGTAATTGCTTCCATAGAAAGTTTAATCCACGACCTTGAATCCGAGCTATGGCGATTTCTCCAAAAGATATCGAGCCAAGCGTTCACAGGAGACACTATAGGCTAAGTATTCAGCTGCTCTTTAAGTTGCAACAGAACTATACTTCATGTTGCACAGTGATAGATCATTGATCTCTCTACTTATGTGCAGTGCAGTGCAGTGTAGTTAGAGTGACATTTTACACAGACAATGGCCTTTAACTGATTGATTGTCTGACCTGCTTCTCTCCTTAGTTGGTCTAAAAAGTCTTCGTTAGTCAGAAGACTTAAACGTCGCGGCATTAATAATACTGAATAAATGCAATAATGCCGCGATAATGGCAGGGAAGAAAAAGAACCACCAAAACCAATAGCCGACGGTGACAATAACGAATATAAATAAAGCTAGAAAAAGCCGACCTTGAATGAGTTGTCCCAGACCGGGAATAAACACATTACACAGAGCGGCGATGACGTTACCTGCACTACCAGTGCTGCGCATAAATGAGCCTCTTAGAGTTGATTTTTGGAGTTATATTTCAGAAATTTGTTGCCAGTGTTGTTTGGTATTTACTTTATTAATGATCTGTTCAATGATGCCTTGCTCGTCAATCACGAAAGTTGTGCGAACGGTTCCCATGTATTCTTTGCCGAAGGTTTTTTTCAGCTGCCAAACCGCATATTGGTTTTGTAATACTTGCTCTTCATCGATTAGTAAATCAAAGGGTAGTGCGTTTTTAGTGATAAAGTTGTTATGACGCTTTTCAGAGCAGCTGCTGACGCCGTAGACAAGATAGTTTTGGCCAGATAGTTCTTCAAAATTATCACGTAGGTTACAAGCTTGAACTGTGCAGCCTGGTGTTGAGTCTTTTGGGTAAAAATAGAGTATTACTTTTTTTCCAAGGAGGCTCTCAAGAGATACTTCCTCGCCTCGCTGGTTATGGCATTTGAAAAGGGGTGCTTTATCGCCGACGGCTAATGTCATGTATATCTCCATTTTTATGCGGTTAATATTGTTAGGATAGGTCTAAAGTTAAATAAAACTGAGCTAATCTTATAGCCCCAGCTAAATGTAAAAATTTCTGTGGTTATAAGCTATTAATAGGGGCGCTTTTGTGGTTTTAAACTGCCTGTTTAAATTTTGCTGTTTTACTGACTCAATTGTTTCCTCTGGTTACAGAAAATGCGAGACTTATGGCAGTGTTCCTTATAGAATACGGTCGCAAAAGGTATCTTGCACAGACTGAAATTGGGCTAAAGACTATCCTCAAGAGTATGTTTATTATCAGTGTAAATTATGAGTGGGATAAATAACTAGCTTCTTTACACAATAATGCGATAAATATGGCATAGTATTCCTTAAAATGTAAGACCAGTATTGGAGAGAATCATGATTACCGGCAGTATAGTTGCACTTGTTACCCCGATGACACAATCAGGCGCTATTGATTGGTTAGCGTTAGATAAAATTATAGAATTTCATATAGATAAAGGTACTAAATCAATTGTCGCTGTGGGCACCTCTGGAGAATCTTCGACCCTCAGTCCAGCCGAGCACTGTGCGGTAATCAAGCGGGTAGTCGATCGAGTGGCAGGAAGAATTCCTGTGATCGCAGGTACCGGTGCCAACAACACTCAAGAGGCAATAAAGCTCTCTTTAGAAGCTAAAAATTTAGGTGTTGATGCCTGTTTATCTGTTGTTCCCTACTATAATAAGCCGACCCAAGAAGGCATATATTTGCACTTTAAAACCATTGCAGAGGCGGTCGATATTGCGCAGATACTCTATAACGTTCCAGGACGTACTGTTGCAGATATGCAAGAGCAAACGACCTTACGCTTAGCTGAAATAGATAATATAGTCGGAATTAAAGATGCTACTGGCGATGTAGAGCGTAATATTTCACTGGTAAAAAATGCCCCTAAAGGCTTTGCGGTTTATTCAGGTGATGATGTAACTGCCGTTGAGTTGATGCTGGCCGGTGGCCATGGAAATATTTCAGTGACGGCTAACGTCGCCCCAGAAAAAATGTCTGCGTTGTGCGAATTGGCTATTGCAGGCAAAACACAAGAGGCCAGATCACTAAATGATTTATTAATGCCACTACATGAGCAACTTTTTATGGAGTCAAATCCCATTCCTGTTAAGTGGGCAGTTGCACAGTTGGGGTTGATGGACGAAGGTATTAGGTTGCCATTAACACGCTTGTCAGAAGAGTTTCGAAAGCCATTAAAACAGGCAATGCTAAAACTAAATGTATTATAAGCGTGTTGTAAGCTTTAGTGTATAAATCCAAATTCGAGGTTGTATGAAATACCAGCAGAGACATGAAATTTTTAGATCCGTTACTTCAGTTTATGTCCTGCAAGGGCTATCTAGTTTGAAACTAGAAAATTTCACACTGCGTCGTGTCAGCATTATAACGTTATTCAGTTCAGTGCTCTTAACAGGTTGCAGTACGTTAACGGATAATCCTCTCTTTGGAGAAAACGGTCTAATCCATGATCGCAGTAAAGAGTATCAAAGTGCAACGCCTTCTTCTCGTTTGCAAATACCCGCTGAATTGAACGCTAAGCAAACTCGAGATGCTATGGATATTCCACAGCGTCAATTGGCACAATCTGCACCGGTAAATAAAGTTAAACGTCCGGAGTATTTTTATGCTGACTCCGGTTCTGAATCGGTAAATTTTAAACAAGATGGTACAGGCAAAGTGTTGTTAGTGGATGCGCCCATCAGTGAGATTTGGCCTAAAGCGCAACAGTTCATGGAATTTAATAACCTTGGGATAAGCCAGATTGATCCGCAACAGGGCACTATAGAAAGTGATTGGGTTGTTGTTAAAGGCGAAGAAGTGGGAGTTGTCGACGGCTGGTTAAAGAAGCTGACCTTCCAAAATGTTAATGGCGATAACAAGAATAAAATTCGAATTAAGCTTAAAACCGATAAAAAAAGTCCGTTGCGCACTGTTATCAGCATGGACCATGTTCAATTCCCTGAAAGTAAAGAAATCTCAACAGTGGATTGGAATAAATCGTCTCAACATGTCTCTTATAAAACCGAGATGCTGTATGAATTGTTGCGTTTCATGAGCAAGGCAACTAATGGTTCTGAGAACAGTGGATTACTGGCCAGTAAGTTTAAGCGTTCCCAGCGCGATGGAACTGTATTATTTGGTCGTAATGCCAATGGTAAACCCGCACTTAAAATTTCAGGAAGTTTAGAAAATGCGTGGAGGTTAGTGGATAATTCGCTGAAAACGAATCAGCTAGACGTGGGGACTAAAGACCGCAACGCAGCGACTTTTTATCTGACTTTTACGTCTTTAACGCCTGTAGTAGAAGATGATCGCAGCTTTTTAGATTGGTTACACGGTGATCGCGGTCCACTGACCTTCTCATCGTTTAGTTTTGGTGGCGAAGATAATAATACTACCGGTAAAAATATTGCCTACAGTTCGAAAGGGCAAATTGACTCAAGTAAAGAGCTGTTATTAACAGATCCTAATCATCCTGCAAACCAAGAAGGTTTTAAAGTCTGGCTGGCGGGGAAAGTGGTCTATAACTTTAATCGCGGCTTTAATAAGGGCTTTTTTAACTTAGACTCTAATCTCTATGAATTAACCGCCGGCTACCAATTGAAATTAACCTATCGAGGTAATTCGACCTTTATTTCAGTGCTGGATAAAAAAGGTGAAGAGGCGGCTTCTATTCCGGCAGAAGAGCTACTGTGGCGCATTAAAGACAGTATTCCAAGAGCCTAAATATTATTGCTTACTATTTGATTTTATTTAACACCCACTAACAGTGGGTTTTTTTTTGAAGTCACGCAATCAGGTGTTATTAAATAATCGGAGAGTCAATGAGTACTTATAAGGTAATGGATGTGAATGATGACTTGCCAATTAGGGTAAGTGGTAAAGTTCATAGCGGCAAAGTTAGATCGGTCTACAAATTAACCAGTGATGACAGCCGTCGGTTGATTAGTCAAAAAGGCTATAATATCGATCCTGATACGGCCTTAGCTATCATGATTATAAGCGATAGGATTTCAGCGTTTGAATGTATATGGAAAGGAGAGAACGGCTTAAATGGGGTCCCCGGAAAAGGGGCGTCTCTGAATGCGATTTCGGCGCATTGGTTTGAGTGTTTTAATCAAGCGGGTTTGGCAGGTAACCATATTGTTGATGTTCCGCACCCTTATATTTGGATTGTTAGACAAGCGCAACCGGTCAGGGTAGAGGCTATAGCCCGCCACTATATTACAGGCAGTCTGTGGCGCTCATATGAGCAAGGCACTAGAGAGTTTTGTGGCATTGCATTAGATGAAGGTTTACATGCTAATCAAAAATTGCCCGAACTGTTAATCACACCTTCTACCAAAGGTATTATTAGCGGTCTTAAAGAGATACCTGAAGTCGATGATGTCAATATTAGTCGCGCTGATATTGTTAATAATCTTGCGGCGTTTAAGTTTAATAGTATTGAAGATGTTGATCTCTATGAGGAGCTACTAACGCAAGGGTTTAATTTAATCTCTGAACAGTTAGCGGTTGTTGAGCAGATTTTTGTCGATACAAAATTTGAATTTGGCTATGTTAAAGACTTGCAAGGTAACGATGAACTGATTTATATAGATGAGGTTGGCACCCCAGACTCATCGAGAATTTGGGATGGTGCAGCTTATCAGCAAGGTAGCATCGTTGAAAACTCTAAAGAAGGCTTTCGTCAACTGTTATTAAAATCAGTGCCGACGCCGGCGCTTTTATTAGCTAAAGACAAAATGTCTGAGCGCCTAGAAATGGCCCAAGCTTTTCTACTTTCAAAACAACAAATGTTAGACGTCAGTCACACGTATATCAATATTGCTGAAAAGATCACAGGTAAGCCAGTGCAAGTGCCGGCAGACCCTAAGGCAGAAATTCTGGCTATCCTTGACATAGATTATGGATTGATCGAAAACGTTTAATCATTATTCGCATGATTAAGCCCTAGACGTAAAATCTGATTGCGTGACTTCAAAGTGGATCTAGAGTACATGATCCAAAATTCGGCAGTCTAATCCCGAAAGTCTACACAAACTTTCGATACTCCTAGAAAACTGTATCATCACCCAATAGGGTGACCACAAGGTTTTCTGATTTCCTTTTTACACTAATCTGTTGCACAGCTTTTTTGGGCCTAACTGCCGAATCTAGTTCAATCAGTAATCTCTATAAGGGTTGGGAAGATCGCGCCTTTGTGGCCAATAGTAAAAGAGGCTGCTTTGATTGCAAGTTGCATGATCTGCGTGATCTGTGTTTTATTAACCTCAGCTAAGTGACCAATTGACAGAAAGTTTTCAGTGTCTAATTGATGTAATAAATGTGCCATGAAACAATCACCAGCCCCTACCGTATCGATTATATCAACAGCAACGGCTGGAACATGAATAAAATTCTCTTCAATAAGTGCATAGGCGCCGTTCTCTGCGTCTGTTATTACCGCTAAAGTGACCCCACATTGCAACCATTGCATCATTAAGTGTATGGCAATTTGTGCACTAAAATCCTCTAAATCATACAGTAAACATAAATCTTCAGCACTGGCCTTGAGAATGTGCGCGCTGCACATTAGCTGATTAAATTTAGCTCGCCATAGGCTTAAGTCAGCTTCAATCGCGGTGCGTAAATTGATATCTGCTGAGATAATGCATTGCGCTTTATAGTCAGTGATAAGTCTATCGAAGCTCTGCGCAGTGTTACCGCAAACCAGTGAAAAAGAACCGAAGTGAAGACAGTTCACATCTGTTAAATCAGGTGGCTGTTGGCCCTGCTGATTTATGAAAAAGTTTAGTTCGGCAGTATTGTGTCCGTAGTAGATATAATTGGCACTTTTATTTGCATTGTAACTAACCAGCATAAGTCCAGATGGGTGGCTAGATCGGGTAATGTATTTATCAGACACTTTGGACTCGGTCAAATGAGCCAGGTGCATGTCACCAAATTGATCATTCGATAGATTGGTCATCAATGCACATTGACTACCCGCATTGGCCAGT
Source organism: Gammaproteobacteria bacterium (assembly GCA_034111875.1). Classification (GTDB taxonomy): domain Bacteria; phylum Pseudomonadota; class Gammaproteobacteria; order Pseudomonadales; family Balneatricaceae; genus Rs1. The sequence continues at coordinate 12,063 of JAWUWK010000123.1, read as the reverse complement.
GCCACGGCAACATTTAAAGGGGATCCCCCTATAATAGCTTCGAAATGCTGGCCCTTTTCGTGTCTAAAAAAATCTATTAGGGCCTCACCACAGCTAACGATCATTTACTCTGTCCCGATTGCGCTGGAGATAGCCAAGTATCGTAATCTGATACCAGTAAATGCACAGGGTCTTGATCTTCTTCTATTTGTGAGAAGCGGCCAATAGGATCGCGAAAGATATTGTCTGCTAGATCATCGTTAACATTACTCACTTCACCAATCAGAACATCGCCACCTTCACCCCAAAAAGAGTGCCAGTGATGGGGCTCTAAGGTGACGCTTTCCCCGGGTTTAAGGGCTAAGTAGGCGCCAGCTTCTAAACTAATGCGCCGGCCATCAACCAACACATGAACTGCAGCTTGGCTATCTATTTCTCCATAGGCAGTGGACGACCAGAGCTCGAGTACTAAAGTTGCGCCACCGCGATTGATAATATCTTCTGTCTTGTAATTGTGGTGATGCATAGGGGATATTTGTGATTCTCGGCTGATCATTATTTTTTCAGCGTAGAGCATCCCCATTCCACGTTTAACATTAGATTGCATGCCATTGCGGGTGGTAAACAAAAACAGTCCCAGATCTTTAAAGTTTCCCTGCCCGTAATCGGTAATGTCCCACCCCATCCGGCTGTTGTATATCTCTTGAGAGTCAGTTGCCACACGTTCTATCATTTGGTCTACAGACCAATAGGCAAAAGAGGGCAAATGGTAGCCAAAAGATCGAATGAATTGATTACTTTCGAGTAAAATTTCGTTAACTTCTGAACGCTTCATCGATTATCCATGATTGCTTTGTATTTTATAGCGACTATAAAGTAAAAGGTCGAACCTTGTACACTTGTGAAAAGTAACGATTTGTAAAGCCCTACGTCTTTAGTGAGCAGGATTATCAACCCAAATTAAAAAGCCTGCGCAGAGCAGTCTGACTTTTAAATTTTCTAGTAGGCGTTTAAAATATGTTATTAAAAGGGGCAAGTCGACTCAAAAGCCACTCTTTTATGCTTTTTTGGATGCATAAAAGCTAGGCTTTGTGCGTGTAAACACAGTCTATCTGACGCTGCTAACGCGGTTTTTTCGGCATAGAACCTATCACCGCATATGGCGTGGCCAATCCATTGCATATGTACTCTTAATTGATGAGATCTACCTGTCTCAGGTAGAAGCAAAATCCGACTGCTGGAGGCTGATCGATGCATTAAATGCCAGTGTGTAAGGGCTTTTTTCCCCCATTGATAGTCAACGATTTGTAGCGGACGGTTTTCCCAGTCACAGCGCAAGGGTTGATTTACGCTGCCTGAGTCCGCGGCCATATGGCCGCTGACGATAGCCTGATAGCTTTTTTCAACGCAGCGGTTCTGAAACAGTTGACTGAGTGCCTTGTGGATTTCTTTATTGAGTGCGACCACCATTATCCCCGAGGTAGCAAAATCTAGGCGATGGACGATTAAGGCGCTGCTAAAGCCTTGATCAACTAATCTAGAAATCAAACAATCTTGTTTCTCTGGACCTCTGCCAGGGACTGAAAGTAAATCATGAGGTTTATTGACGATAATAAGCTCATCGTCCGTGTAAAGTATCTCAATCAATGTGCGAACAACGATTTATTTTTTTTCGCTTTAACTTTCTTGAGGGGGGTTGCGGCCTTTTTAAACAGCGCCATTGTTTCAATATGAACGGTATTTGGAAACATATCCATCACGCAAAAATTGGCCATTTCGTAGCCCAACTCTTTGAGTAACTTGGCGTCTTTTGCCAGGGATAATGGATCACAGGCAACATATAAAATGCGGTGAGGTTGCAGACTCAAGTTAGCGCTGGAGCTCAAAAGGTTTTTAATGAGCTCAGTTGCGCCACTGCGAGGTGGATCTAGCAGTACTTTCGTATAATGATGCTCGAAGAAAGGCCGTAGTGGTTCATCTTTCGTTAAATCCGCAAGGTGAAATTCACAGTTTTCGATGCTGTTAAGCGCGGCATTTTCGCATGCCAAGGTAACCATCGCCTCGCTGCCCTCTAATGCAGTCACTTTGCAGACATGCTTAGCCATAGGCAGTGAAAAGTTACCTAATCCAGAAAACAGATCCAGCACTTGGTCATCAGCCTCTAAGGCTAACCATTGAATCGCTCTATCAATCATCTGCTGATTGATTTGGGCATTGACTTGCAAAAAATTTCCAGAGCCAAAGGTTAAGTTTATGTTGTTAATGGCATAGCTGAGCTCTCCGTTATTATCAGCTAATGGCACTAAACTATGATCATACCTAATAAAGCCTTGAAGGTTAAATGCGTTCACAAGAGTGTTAAGCAACGCAATCGCAGCGGGCGCTAAAGGCTCCATGCAGCGAAAAGTTAGTGCACCTTTGGTATCCCCCTGTAGGTATTCTATATGGGTAATTGCCTTAGCATTGTCTATTTTTGCCAAACACTCACGAAGCTTATCAAACAGAGAACTTAAAGGTTTAGGGAGTATGTTGCATTGGGATACCTGCAGTATCTTGCTGCTGTTTTTACGCCGAAAGCCGACAATAGGTGTATTGGTTTGGCGGTGTTTATTGACTCCAATGCGCGCCGTTCGCCTATAGTGGTAGGGCGCTGAAAAAAGGGCGTCAGTAATTTTGTTAGGTTTTATTTTAGCTTCTCTAAGCAGTAGAGACAGCACGGCTTGTTGCTTGTACTCGAGTTGTGCCAAAGGCGCTATATGTTGTAATTGACAGCCACCACAATGATTGAAGTGCTCGCAGTTAGGGTCAATACGATTCTGTGAGAGAGTTTCGATACTGATTAGGCTCGCTTCATCGTAGTTTTTGTGTCGCTGATCAATTTTAACCACAACGGTTTCCCCGGGAATAGCGCCTTCGACAAAAATGGTTTTACCATCGTGTTTAGCGACACCGCAACCTTCGAGGCTGAGATTGTCAATTTTTACTGAAAACGCAGTAGCTTTCTGCTGTTTTTTTGGCGGGCGGCCAAATTGAATTTTGTTGCGCGACATTGATTATCTTGCCTGTGTGGTTAGCGTACCAGTATGGACTGATGGGTGATATTTAAGGCCTATTATAGCGATTGTCGGTATTGGATTACAGTGCTTAAAAACTAAAGAGATTAAATTATCTCGCTTATAAATCAGTTTACCTTGCGCTTAACCTTTGGCGTTGTCGACTGCATGGCTTATCATAGGCAGCGGTTTATTATTAATAGGTGGTAGCGTGTCGGAACATCCCTTTGCAAAATATGTACGTATGTTAGGAAAAGGTAAAAAAGGTTCTAGGTCTTTAGATCAGCAGGAGGCAACTGAAGCCATGGGTATGATACTCGATGGTCAGGTCAGACCAGAACAGCTTGGCGCTTTTATGATGCTACTGCGGGTGAAAGAGGAGTCGCCTGAGGAATTGGCTGGGTTTATTCAAGCAGTCAGAGCTAGAAATCCCGCACCTAGCGCAGTAAGGGTCGATCTCGACTGGTCCACTTATGCCGGTAAAAAACGTCAGCTGCCGTGGTTTTTGTTAACAGCCTTGCTACTTGCTGAAACAGGTTTCAAAGTCTTTATGCACGGTTCCCGTGGTCATACCGCAGGGCGCTTATATACTGAAGATATGTTGAGCTTGTTTTCCCTGCCTAGCTGTCAAAATTGGTCACAAGTACAAGAGCAACTCGATAGCACAAACTTTGCCTTTATGGGTATAGACACACTGGCGCCTAAGGTAGCAGAAATTATTGAAATGCGCGCCTTGTTTGGGTTGCGCTCTCCCGTACACACTCTATGTAGGATGTTAAATCCGCTGTTAGCCAACAGCAGTATAGATGGTGTCTTCCATCCAGCCTATGCACCTATGCACCAACAAACTAGTGCGTTGCTCGGAGTTGAAAACAGCCTGACTATTCGCGGTGATGGAGGTGAGGCTGAGCTTCGCCCAGATGCCGATTGCGAAGTGCGCTGGATAAAACAACAGCAGCTTAGCGAGCAGCAGTGGCCGAGGCTTCTAGACAAGAGGGAAGTGAAAGACAGTGAACTGGACACCGACAAATTGATTCAGCTTTGGCGAGGCGAGACAGAGCATCAATATGGACAGGGGGCAGTTGTAAGTACTTTGGCTGCTAACTTGATCTTGCTGGGTGAATCTCTGGATCATCCTAGTGCCGTAGAATCCGCTAAAAATATCTGGGATAACAGAGACAAAAATCGATTTTAGGTGATTTTTGCTAGCCTCTTTAGTACCAATTACCTAAAATAAAGCCCCTAAAAGATATAGTCATTTCTTGTTAGTGCATGCTTAATTATTATCGGTTGTTTATCAATATGAAAGGAAAAATCCGTGTCCGACTTTTTAAGGCCTGTTAATTTATTGCTATTACCTTTGCTGTTTATAGCAGCGGCCGTTTATTCACTTCCTTTTGCGCATATGATCCCCCAACACTGGAACTTTTTTATTCCCTGGCTACCCCTTGCGATCAGTGGGGTATTATTTTTGGTTGTTGGATTTTTTAACTTTAGCCGTATTTTGTTTGCCGGATTGATTAGCTTATCGATTTGGACCTTCTTGAAGTTAGATTTCGCTAACTCTCATTACACACAGTTAGCTATCGTCCTGATTTCATTGAATATGTTACTTATAGCTTTTTATAAAGAGCGTGGCACATACAGTATTACAGGCTTATTTCGCATCGCCCTTATTTTTTGCCAGCCCGGGATTTTAGCCGTCGCTTATGTGTTTAAGGCGGATGAGTTACATCAAATAATCACTTGGCCTCATGTTGCTATCCAAGGGTTTAATCTGTCTATCCCCGCACTGGCGCTATTTAGCCTGTGTTTTGTGTATTTATTCGTAAAATTATTTGTTCAAACACTGTTGATTGACGCCTATTTATTAATCACTTTAGTCTTCTCCGGATGGCTATTGATAATGCCGCCTGCGAGTGAGATTCAGCTAAGTCTATTAGTGTCTCTTAATCAGTTACTGCTGGTAATGGCATTATTTAAACGTACATTAAGTATGGCCTATATTGATGAGCTGACGGGTTTGCCGGGACGCAGAGCGTTGAACGAACGTATGGTGAAACTGGATAAAAACTATACCGCTGCAATGCTAGATATCGATTTTTTCAAAAAATTTAATGACACTTACGGGCATGATGTTGGCGATCAGGTGTTGCGTATGGTTGCTCAAAAAATTCGAAAAGTAAAAGGCGGTACCGCTTACCGCTATGGTGGTGAAGAGTTCTGCGTACTGTTCCCTACCACCGATATAGAGTTGGCTGCAGATGCAATAGAGCAAGTGCGTATTAGTATTGAAGAGTCGAGTTTGAAAGTACGCAGTAAAAAGCGCACAAAAAATAACAATAAAGGCCGAAATCTACGTGGTCTCGGCGGCGGTGGTGAGCACGTGTCTGTTACTATTAGTGGTGGTCTGGCCACAGCCCGTTCAAAAACTAACCCTCTTAAGGCGGCCGATGTTGCCCTCTATCAAGCAAAAAATCAAGGTCGCAATAGAATCTGTAAGCCTGTCACACAATAACAATTTACTATTATGGCTGTTTAAAATGTCCGCTTACTGTCTTAGACAATTCATTAAAGTGCCTGTCACCAGCCTTTTTGGACTGCTGATGTGTGCTTTTTTAAAGCTCCATTTATGCACTAAAGGTTATAGGCAATTTAAAGGTTTAGGCAGGCCTGCATAGCGTGCAGCCTGCTTAGGTGGGCTCTGTGTGAATAGTTTCATTAAGTAGATGCTTCGCCCTTTATCGGCGCCGTATTTTAAGCCCATTGCTTTCACAAGGGGACGCATTGCGGGGGATAATTGGTAACAGTGGTAGAACTCCCTTATGGTCTCTATGACTTCCCAGTGTTGTTGCGTCAGTTCGAAACGATCAAGCTGAGCGAGGGCTATCGCCATTTCTGTTGACCAGATCGAGAGATCAATTAGATAGCCTTCATTGTCGAGTGCGGTGGTTAGGTCAAATTCCGGCATTTTAAAACCAACTAATCGATTTTCGATACAGACAACATAACTTTACGAATTCATCATCATCTATGCTGCTATATTCGTCGCTCATTCGCTGGCTAATGCCTCTAGCGTCTACATCTGCCTTGAGGGTATATAGAGGTATATATTTTGGGAAGTAGAGTGCCATTGTTTTATCACAACTTGCGTACACGGCGGCCTCAATCAGCAAAACAGCGTCTCCCTCCAGTAAGTTTTGTATGCAATCAGCGTATATTTGAGTGTTACCGGGGTTTTTATTGATGATATGTAAAGTCTCATATTCTAACAATTCCATCATAAATTAATAACCTTGTCTTGTCGGCGAATAAGCAAAGCGATGTCAGCTTGTTCTAGTATATTACAAGAGACGATGAGTGAGCTTTCATCTAAGTTGAAGCGAGATAAATCAGCAGCTGATACATAAATTTTATCTATGTCGTACATTTCTAATGCGCGCAGTGTATTGGCTATATTTTTCTGGGCTATTATTTGACTTTCCAAATCGCGGGTAAGCTGTAAAACGGCATCACCTATGAACAGCAAACTGATGGGGATATCAAAAGCAGAACAGGCCAGAGCTATATCTAAACAGTCCCTGTTTTTGTTGTTTTCGAAAGGTCCATTGCGAAAAATGAGTAAAGTATTGTAGTGCATCATAACCTTATTAATTACCAAAAGTGACCAGTCTGTCAGAGTGTATAATGGCATCGGCTAACTGACCTAACCCTGACAGAGTGAATCCTGCGAGCAAGTTAGCGGTGTCTTTTTTATGTCTTTTTGCCTCTTGCTTATCAATCACACCGCGTCGAACAGCGGCGGCAATACAGACCACCATATCTAATTGCTCTGCTGCAGCTAAAGTCAGCCATTGCTCTGTCACATCCGTTTCATCGCGCATGGTTACTCTTAAACTCGATGCACTGCTGGCACTTTCACCGTAAAAGAAAACTCTGTGTACGCTATGTCCTTGTCGCAGAGCGCTACGGGTGAATCGCAGAGCGGTTTGCTCAGTTTGTGTGAAATTATTTGACGCGTAAATAAGCAGTGAAAATATCATTGTTTTTATACCCTAAAACAACAACGCCCCGCTATCAATGATAGCGAGGCGCTGGGATTAATCAGCTTAACTAGTCATCATTTAGGAAGCCGACCAACGCCAGCATATGTATAAACATGTTGAAGATATTAACGTACAAGCCAACGGTTGCCATAACATAGTTCTGGTAAGTACCGTTAACTATGTTACTGGTGTCATATAAGATAAATCCAGCCATTAGTAATACAACTGCAGCAGAAAAAGCTAAGTGCATTGCAGAAACATCAATACCGAATAAAGGCAGAATAAACAGACCGAGCATCGCAATAATTAAGATCATAGAGCCGGCGGCTAGAAAACCACCCATAAAACTGAAGTCTTTTTTGCTGGTGAGCACGTAAGCTGACAGACCGAGGAAAGTGATGGCCGTCATGCCTAGCGCAGTCATCACAATTTCACTGCCATTACTCATTGCCAAGTATCGGTTGAGGATAGGTCCTAATGCAAATCCCCAGAGGCCAGTAAACAAAAAAGTTAAAGGTAAAGCAGCCGCGCTGTTTTGTTTTTTACCTATGACGAATAATACGACCATGCCAGCAATAATGGAGCCTAAGTAAGCCCATATGCTAGTGATTTCCATTGCCAGTGAAAGAAATGCAGTTACTGCACTGAACAACAAGGTCATTGAAAGCAACATATAAGTGTTGCGGATAACTTTGTTGGTCTGCAGAATCGATTGCTCCGAACGAGCAGTCATAGAATTTACATTGTTCATAATTTTCCTCGATATGTAATTAATATCTTAATAACCGTTATAATGGCGACTTTTAAAATTATTTCAAGGTTTATAATCCATTGTATATGCATTGTATCGATATATTACATGAGGACCAATATCTGTTGGTAGTTCACAAACCTGCCGGCTTGTTAACTCACCTTAGTTGACTGACAAATAGAGGTACTAAAATTTAGCTTCACTGCTTAAAGGTTATCTTAATGCAGAGACTGTGCATACCGTTCATCGCTTAGACAGAGCAACCTCTGGTGTGTTGTTAGTTGCAAAAAATAAGTGTGCAGCAAAGCATTTAACCGAGCAGTTTTTCGCTCACAGTATCGAGAAGACATATCTATGTGTGGTGTGTGTTTATGCCCCGCAAGGGGGAGTCATAGATCATCCATTAAAGTATCAGCCGGACAAAATTGCCGAGCTTTTCGCATCCATCGCAAAAGTTGAGTATCCAATAGGCGTCGCAAAATGGCCAGCGGTTAGGTATTCAATGGTGAAGCTAAGCCAAAGACTGGTAGAAAACACCAATTACGGCGTCATTTTAGGCATGTTTTCTGTCCTATCGTCGGTGGTACTCACTACGGCGAAAGGCGGCATAATAAATTATTTAGAGAACATTTAGCGGTAAATCGATTATTGTTAATAGCTACCCAGATGCGCTTTGTCCACCCTATTCGTTTTAAAAATCAGAGAATAAACGCACCTTTGCCTATCGATGTAAGCCAATTGTTTGATAAATTTTGCTGGCTTAATTAAGTTTACCCCTCAATTTTTTCGGATAAATAACCTACCACAGCCATTCTAGTTAAAAAATTGTTTTATTGAATAATTACGGCTAATTGTAGTTTTAAAGGTAAGCTAAATTACGTATTCTTGCATCTACAATACATATTCTAAGGGGCTCGTTGCTCCGTACTTAAAAGTAAGAGACAGTTTAATGGAAGATAGGCAAGTATTCGCATCAGTATTGAGTCAGAAAAAAAAATTAAAAATTGGCATCATCGGTGCGATGGAGCAAGAGATTGAAATTTTACGCGACAATTTGGCTAGTCGAGAGGATTTTAAATTAGCTGGATTTGACTTATACACGGGTCTTTTAGACGGTGTAGAAGTAGTTCTTTTACAGTCGGGTATAGGTAAAGTTAATGCCTCAGTGAGCAGCGCCTTAATGCTCCAAAAATTCGCACCTGATTGCATTTTGAACACAGGTTCAGCGGGTGGTTGTGATGATTCTTTAGAGGTGGGGGATATCGTAATCTCTTCTGAATTAGTGCATCACGATGTCGATGTCACTGCCTTTGGATATGCGCTTGGCCAAATGGCTAGAATGCCGGTTACTTATAAGCCTGATGAACTGCTTGCGGATATAGCAGCACAATGTGTTGAAGCCGTCGCTGGCGTAAAATCGGTGCGAGGTGTTATTGCCACTGGGGATACTTTTGTCAGCAAAGCCGACAAAATAATGGCGATTAAACAGGCCTTCCCTGAAGTAAAAGCGGTAGAGATGGAGGCGGCTGCGATTGCCCAAACTTGCTACTTGTTTAACACGCCTTTTCTCGTCGTTCGAGCGCTATCGGACATCGCTGGGAAATCATCCAATTTGTCTTTTGCGGATTTTATAGAGACAGCGTCAACCCACTCGGCAAAAATGGTGAGAGCAATCATAGTGAAATTAAACAATCAATAAACGGTTGCTTTTAGAATAAAATAGTAAAAGCTGAAACAAAACAAATAACCTAAAAACGGCAGTTTATAGCTAAAAAATGAAATTTTTAGCTATTTTTTAACAAAGATAAGCAAAGCCAGATAACCCCCAAAACGCTATTAAACCATGTTCTCAAACGCTATAGCAGCTTGCCTATAAGCTGAGGTTTACTGGTACAGGAAATTATGCAAAAAGTTGTCATAGATATTCATATTTCGAATGAAGAATACTTAAAACAATATCGTATACCAAATTGTATGGTAAATACTCTCTCAAGAGAGGGGCTGCGGATACAATTTCCTGCCAATATTTTAAAACCTTTTTTACTGCACAGTGGCATAAGTGGGAGTTTTTGTATTTACTTTGATGGCAGTGGAAAATTTAACTCTATCTCTCGCTATTGAAGAATTATGCGCAGTACAGCCTTGTGTGTGGCTAGACGTTAGTTAATCTCTGCGCAACTCATCTTTAATAGCAATGGGAGAGGGGAAGTTAAATAACACAACATAAGATGACATTAAAAAGGTGAGTATGGCCGTCGCTTGGATAATATGCGAAGCCTCCACACCTATCATCGCCGAACTCGCAGCGACGTAGGCGATAAGCAATGAAAACTCACTGGTCTGGCCTAACCTGAATCCGACTTCCCACGCCATGGAATTGTCCTCCTCTATTCTCATCAAGAAGAATCTAAATATCACCGGCTTTAATCCCACCACCACGAGTGCCAAGACAATGCTAGGTAATGCGATATCACCGACTAAACCTAAATTAAAACTGGCGCCGATCGAGAAGAAAAATAGAATAAGGAAAAAATCGCGTAAGGGTTTTAAATGCGTCGCTATATATTGGGATATAGGGCTTGAGGCCAGTGAAACACCGGCGATGAATGCGCCCATTTCAGCCGATAAACCAACTAACTGAGCTCCTTCAGCCATGCCTAGGCACCAGCCGATGGCCAACAAGAAAATATATTCATGAAACTTATCGAAGCGTTGAATCAGTGGCAATATAACAAATTTTATGCTTAAAAAAGCCGCATAAGTCAGCAATGGCATCGCAATTAGAGGCTGCAGTAAACTCAGTGTGTTTGGTTCATTGGTACCTTGATTAGCGTATATAATGATGAGTACAACAATGGCTATGATATCTTGAAGTAACAGTAAACCAACCACCAACTCACCCACATGCCGATGGTGAAGCACAGTGGTTGGTAATAATTTTATGCCGATAATAGTGCTGGAAAACATCAGCGATAAACCAATCACTCCCGACTCTAAATGGGTTAGGCCGAAGAGCCAGCTAACTAAAAAGCCCAAAGCAAAAAAAGAAATTGAGCTGCCGATAGCCACAGAGCTAGCTTTTTTTAACATGGCTGCTAAGTGCGAAGGCTGCATATCTAAGCCAAGCAAAAAAAGTAAAAATATAATACCTACATGCGAGGTGTCTTGAAGCAAGCTAGTATCTGATATTAGACTGTAGCCATAGGGACCGAGAAGTGCCCCTAATACTATGTAGGCTACTAATAAAGGTTGTTTTGTGTAGAGGGCAATAGTGGCTAAAAAAGCAGCGCCAGTAAATATTAGAAATAACGAAAAAACAAAAGATTGATCGTCCAAAATATAAACGCTCCATTGGTGATGAATAATCAAACATAACCCAGTGTGATAGGAAACATAGCTTAAGTTGAATGTTTGCTTCGCGTTGATTAAAACAGTCAACGACGCGAAAAATCGCGCAAGCTAATAACGAATCCTTTTTAAAACGATTGTTTAAGGATGGCTCGCTGCAGTGATCAGCCTGGGGCTATTATGAACATCAGTGCATATAATATTACAAAAAATTATTATATCAGAAGGATATACTAAGCAAGTAGTGAATAAGTCCCCAAATGTCCCCTGTAGACAACTAAGCGCTAGTCTCCGCGAAAGAACGAGCAGTGAATGGCGAGTAGTTGATCCCTCAGAATGACTCTGCCCTGTGTGGTGAAGAAAATAATTCTCGGTCTATATTAATGCTTTCTTAATCGAAGACTATCCTGCACGCCAAAGTCGTTGTGGACTTGTTCGCTAATTACCTAACCCGCATATTGCATAAATAAAGGTAAGTTCCGCCCTATCCCTTGTTAGAATAGGGTTTACCACAAAACTACTTCGGACGAAATAACCCAGAACTTACCATGACCAATTATATACAATATCCACTTAATATCCACCCTGTTGATGGCCTTTCTGTTCGCGCTAGTTTTGACGGTGGCGCTATGTCATCTGATTTCGGTGCATTACTCATGCGTGAAACGGCGCTCCAAAGCCTTCTGCTAACCAAGCTTGCCGCAGCTATAAGCGATTCGCGCAGACAATCACATATTAAGCACTCTTTGCAGGATCTTATTTCGCAACGCACCATCCAAATTGCCTGTGGTTATGAGGATGCTAACGCCTCAAACTCGCTACGCAAAGATCCAATGTTTAAATTGGCAATCGGGAAGACACCATTAGATGAGGAGCAGGATTTAGC
>JAWUWK010000122.1:0-8637 GCA_034111875.1 Gammaproteobacteria bacterium | reverse complement strand
TTAACAAACGCTGTTGCTGACTATAAGCGGAATGCTGATGGCACTATTGAAGTTCTCTAAATCAAGTCTGCTGCGGTACGTTTCATCTCATCATTAACTGTAACCTAACGCTGCGTTGTTTGAATACTTCTGTGCCCAGCCATCTCTGCTAGCACAAACACACTAACCCCTCGCTGACTAAGTGCAGTAAGCCAAGTGCGCCTACCACTGTGAGACATAGCACCACTAATGCCAGCACGTGCATACAAGCGTTTTAGGTGCTGTGTAGCTGTGTTTGCACTAAACCTTGCACTATTTTGCGTAGAGAACAAATAACTGTGCTGTGAGCGCTGAGATACGCTGCTTGTTTTAGTACTGGCGTTGATCTGCCTAATACTCAGTTTCCCTTCAAACTTTGGTCTTAAAACGTCTCTAATTTTACGAATTGCAATCCTCTTCGCAGCCATATCACTCTCCCTGTTGGTAAAAGAGTCAATATGGCACTTGAAGGTTATATTTATCAATGCATTGGGGGCGTTCTGGTTGATGGTGAACACCGATTCCGGTTTCAAGGTAAAAGTGTTCACCTTGAAACCGGAATCACTGTTCACGATGGACCGGAATATGCAGCACCTACCTCTCGCCAATACGTGCTTGTGAACTTTTCGCTGGTTCTATTGCTGCATTTATCGTCCACAGAAGAGGTTTTGAGGAGAAGAATGCTTTGTCTTTGATGAACGTGTATAATTTAGCCCGTTCTTGGTCGTACAGTGTGGGTAAACTATTGAACTGCAATAGTTTCAGACGCGTAGAAAAACCGTGCATACTGATAAGTGAATTGCAGATTACTTACACACGCGCTATTGGATTATTTTAAATTATTGGTATTAAAAAAGATAAACTTAACGTTGCTACTGAGTGGAAATAAACGCTCAACACTAGGATTAATTCAATGTCTGTGAAATCACATGAATTTTGGATGCATCAGGCATTGATATTGGCTGCTGAGGCCGCTTCTAATAATGAAGTGCCCGTTGGGGCCGTGGTTGTGTTAGCCGGCGAAATTATTGGTCGAGGTCGAAACGCCCCCATACACAAAAATGATCCCACTGCCCATGCTGAGATTCAAGCGCTTCAGCATGCGGCAGCACATGTTGCTAATTATAGGCTGATAGATGCCGATATCTATGTGACGCTTGAGCCTTGTACTATGTGTGCAGGTGCTTTAGTTCACAGTAGGATACGCAATTTATATTTCGGAGCCCTCGAGCCTAAGTCGGGAGCCGTGTTGAGTAATTTACAAATACTCGATCAGCTATCAATGAATCATAAAGTGTCAGTTTGCTCTGGTGTTCTTGCCGATCAATGTGGGCTGCAGTTGTCTGAATTCTTCGCCCGGCGTGGCAAAGAGAAAAAATTACGAAAACACCTAGATCGTTAAACGTTTACTAAAGAGTTGAAGGCGCCGGTAGTGGTGGGATGCTCTTCAGAGGTTCTGTTTCAGAGGGTTTATCAGTCATACCAATGTCTTCACTTAGCCCCAACGCTTGGTTTATCGAGTCTTTTAATTTTTGTTGTTCTTTTTCCCAGGTTAGTACTTTTAAGTACTGGCGAATGCCTTTCACGTAATTTACCGGTTCGTAGCCACGCGCATAGCCATGTTTCACCGTTTTGTGATATTTTGGTTTAGTCAGTAACGGCAAATGCTTTTTTACATCATCCCAAGAGTCGGGATTTAGCCCTGCTCTGCTGGTTAAAATTCGGGCGTCTTCAAGGTGGCCGAAACCTGTATTATAGCCAGCTAGAGCGAGATAAGTCCGATCGGGTTCTTTAACGCGATCGGGGATTTTAGCAATCACGTTGAGCAGATATTGAGTGCCACCAAATATGCTTTGTTTAGGGTCTATTCGATTGGTGACATTGACTTCTTTAGCCGCCGCCTTGGTCAGCATCATAATACCTTTTACGCCAGTGGAAGAAACTGCTTTAGGATTCCAGTGAGATTCTTGGTAGGCAATAGAGGCGAGTAGCAGCCAGTCAATACCGCTTTTTTTAGCAGCTTTTTTAAACAGCGGTTCTAACTTGGGAAGTCTTGAATTAAAGTCTTTTTTAAAGGTAACAGTGTCGTAGAAATTAAGGGGATTACTGTTGTTATAGTATTTTATTGCGAGTTGGGCAATCAGTTCTTTTGTCTCTGGCAACAGGAGAAATTTATCGATAGCACTCTTTAAAGAATGGTCCTCTTTATTCGCGGTTAACCAGTGAATATCAGCGGGGTCAGCCAGTTCGAACGCAATTTTTAATCCTGGGAAAAAAGGCCCTATAGATTGAAAATCATGAAAACTGATAATTGCGATGTCTGACTTTTTTGCTAAAATTTGTTCCAATATTTCATAGGTAGTCCAGTGACTTAGACTAACCCAATCAAGCTTTGAGTAGTCGTTTTTGAGCTTTTGCATTTGCAGTTCTTGTAAAGAGTCAGCAGCGAGTATTAACTTTCTGTCCGCAAGATTTTCAATCGCTCTTGGATAGGGTTTACCGCGGGTTTCTCTGTAAACTACCACTGATTGGTTTTTAATATAACTGACGCTGGTTTGATGTAGATTGCTAATGGGCGCTAGGGTAGTGCGTCCAGCAATTGATATATGACTATCTCGATTGGCGAGGTCGGTATTTAGCTCTGAAAGATTGTCACGAATACTAAGAGTTAATTTAACACCTAGATGATCTGCGAAGGCATTGATTAAATCGAATTCAAAACCCGAAGGGGTGGCCTTATCAAAAAAGTATGTGTCTGCAGAGTTTAAAGTGCTGACCCTAAGTACTTGACTGGCTTCTATTGCGGCAAGTTGATTGGTTTCTTTGCCTGCGAAGTTGAGCCAAAGAAACATCATTAGCAAAAAGCTCAGAAAAAAAGTTAAAAAGTAAAATGAACGGTTTTTTAGGCTAATAATCAAGTTTTTCTAGTACTCTAATGGTTGCGTCTAAGGTAAAATACTCGACAAATTATGCCTAATTTTTCCCAATGAGGATCGATCTGAAAATGCTTATTTTGCGTGGTGCACCCGCTCTGTCCAATTTCCGAAAAGCTAAGTTACTTACAGCGTTAAAACAGCAAGTTTCTGCTGTCACTGATGTTTATGCCGAGTACATACATTTGCTAGATGCAGGGGAGTCTCTTTCTGAATCAGCACAAATCACACTAGCAACAATTTTGCAATACGGACCAAATGTAGCAAAAGAAGATCCACAGGGTCAAATGTTGTTTGTTACTCCCAGGGTAGGAACTATATCACCTTGGTCGAGTAAAGCGACTGACATCGCCATAAACTGTGGCTTAAGGCAGATTAAACGTATTGAGCGTGGCACTGTGTATTATTTTAAAAGCAATCGCGAGTTAGCAGTAACAGAACAAGCGCGAGTGGCAGAACTGGTTCATGATCGAATGGTGGAGCAAGTTTTTCCGAGCATCGAAGTTGCACAAGTGTTGTTTCAGCATACTCAACCAACACCAATGCAGTGTGTTGATGTTATTGGCTTAGGAAAAAATGCGCTGGTTAAAGCAAATATAGATTTGGGTTTGGCTTTGGCAAATGATGAAGTGGACTATTTAGTGGATAGTTTCATCGGCTTAAAGCGTAACCCTTCAGATGTAGAGCTAATGATGTTTGCGCAGGCAAACTCTGAGCATTGTCGCCATAAGATATTCAATGCCTCTTGGGACATAGACGGAGAGGCACAGGATAAATCTTTATTCTCAATGATCAGAAATACCAATGAACTCTGTGGAGAAAACGTATTATCTGCTTATACAGATAACGCCGCGGTTATTGTCGGTAACAAAGCCCAGCGTTTTTATCCCTCCCAAGTAGGTCATCGATACAGTTACAACCAAGATTCCATAGAAATTTTAATTAAGGTAGAAACGCATAACCATCCAACCGCTATTGCGCCGTTTTCTGGAGCGGCTACTGGTTCAGGTGGAGAGATAAGAGATGAGGGTGCAACAGGTCGTGGCGGTAAACCAAAAGCTGGCTTAACTGGTTTTACAGTTTCAGATTTAAATATTCCCGGTTTTACTCAGCCCTGGGAATCGAAATATGGAAAACCCGACCGTATTGTCTCTGCGCTCGATATTATGATTGAAGGGCCTGTTGGTGCTGCGGCGTTTAACAATGAATTCGGTAGGCCAAACTTAACTGGTTATTTTAGAACATTCGAACAGCAAGTTAATGGTGCGGCTGGAGTCGAAGTGCGCGGTTATCACAAGCCAATAATGATTGCTGGTGGGATGGGGAATATAAGCGCACAGCATGTTGAAAAAGGCGAAATTGAGATAGGTGCAAAATTAATTTGTCTCGGTGGGCCGGCAATGTTAATCGGTTTGGGCGGCGGCGCTGCATCGTCAATGGCGTCAGGAAGCTCGGCCGAAAATTTAGATTTTGCTTCGGTACAGCGTGGCAATCCGGAAATGGAGCGACGTTGTCAAGAAGTGATAGATAGGTGTTGGCAGATGATGGAAGCTAACCCTATCGCGTTCATTCATGACGTTGGCGCTGGTGGGCTTTCAAATGCTTTTCCTGAACTAGTCAAAGATGGTGGCCGAGGTGGTGATTTTGAGCTGCGCCAAGTAAATAACGATGAGCCGGGTATGTCTCCGCTGGGTATTTGGAGTAATGAGTCTCAAGAGCGCTATGTGTTGGCTGTGTCGCCGCAAAATTTAGCTCTTTTTTCAGAAATGTGTGAGCGCGAACGCTGTCCATATGCCGTAGTGGGTGAGGCAACAGAGGATCATTATTTGACGCTGGGTGATCAGCATTTTGCCAATAAGCCGGTTGACTTGCCGATGGATATTCTCTTCGGTAAGGCGCCTAAGATGCACCGTAGTGTTGAGCGCTCAAGTTACAGCGTCGAGGCTTTTGATCCTGTCGATATTGAACTTAATGAGGCGGTAAAGCGGGTGTTGAGCTTGCCTGCAGTCGGATCAAAGTCTTTTTTGATTACTATTGGTGATCGAACGATTACAGGACAAGTCGCTAGAGATCAAATGGTGGGGCCTTGGCAAGTGCCAGTCGCTGATTGTGCAATAACGACTGCTTCATATCAGGGTTATCGTGGCGAAGCCATGGCAATTGGTGAGAGAACCCCAATGTCATTATTAGATGCCCCAGCATCTGGGAGTATCGCTATTGGAGAAACGCTGACCAATTTGGCGGGCGCAGCCATTGAGGATATAAGTGATATAAAATTATCAGCTAACTGGATGGTGGCCGCTGGACATCCAGGTGAAGATGAAAAACTCTACGATACCGTGAGAGCTGTAGGGATGGAATTGTGCCCTGAGTTGGGTATTACTATCCCCGTGGGCAAAGATTCAATGTCAATGCGAACGCAGTGGCGGGAAGATGGAGAAGATAAAAGCGTTACATCGCCAATGTCTTTGGTTATTTCCGGTTTTGCTTCAGTCTATGATGTTAGAAAATCCTTAACACCTGAATTGCGCACAGACTTAGGTGATACTGACCTGATTTTAATCGACTTGGGGGAGGGTAGGAATCGCTTGGGCTTATCTGCTCTATCTCAAGTATACAATGGTGTAGGAGAGTCAGTTCCGGATCTGGATGATAGCGCTTTACTAAAAACATATTTTGCCGCCATGCAAGTATTGAACAAGCATGGTTTGATTATAGCCTATCACGATAGATCGGATGGCGGTTTGCTTACCACTTTGGCAGAGATGTGTTTTGCTGGTCATGTAGGTGTAGATATTAATTTGGATTTACTAGCCCCAAGCAGTGAAGAATGTTTGGCAGCCCTGTTTAATGAAGAATTAGGCGGTGTAATACAAGTGAAAAAGTCCGACACAGTAGAAATATTAACCGAGTTAAATGCAGCAGGTTTGGGTGATGTGACTAGTGTTATTGGTTCGCCAAATTGGGACGATGAGTTGCGTATTCACTTTGATGAAAATGAAATATTCAGTGAAAAGAGGAAAACGCTACAAAAGATTTGGGCTGAAACCTCGTATCAAATACAGAAACTGCGGGACAATCCAGATTGCGCCCAGCAAGAGTTTGATGCAATAGATAACACTGAAGATCCGGGAATGAGCGTTTCGCTTACGTTTGATATCAATCAAGATATAGCGGCGCCTTACATAGCGACAGGCATTAGGCCAAAAATAGCGGTGCTTCGTGAGCAGGGTGTTAACGGTCAAATAGAAATGGCCGCGGCTTTTGACCGCGCTGGATTTGATAGTATCGATGTGCATATGAGTGATATTTTAGAGCAGAGAGTATCTTTTAATAATTTTCAGGCGATGGTAGCCTGCGGTGGTTTTTCGTACGGTGATGTGTTAGGCGCTGGTGAGGGGTGGGCAAAATCCATTTTATTTAATAATGTTGCCCACGATCAGTTTGCCGATTATTTTGCGCGCAATGATACTTTGGCGTTGGGGGTATGCAACGGTTGTCAAATGATTTCTAATTTGCAAAAAATAGTCCCAGGTTCAGAGCATTGGCCAAAATTTGTACGCAATAAATCAGAACAATTTGAAGGGCGAGTGTGTTTGGCGCAAGTGCAAGATTCGGCATCGATTTTCTTGGCGGGAATGCAGGGGTCTTATATGCCGATCGCGATTGCGCACGGCGAGGGCTATGCTGAGTTTTCCTCTGCTAGTCAGCTTACATCCGCTACGAGCGCTGAAAGTGGCGCGTTGAGGTATGTGGATAACTTTGGTCATGCAACTGAGCAGTACCCACAAAATCCATATGGGGCTCCTCTCGGGGTTGCTGGTATGACGTCTGAAGATGGTCGGGTAACCATAATGATGCCGCATCCTGAGCGTGTATTTAGAGGAGTGCAAAACTCTTGGGCGCCAGATGAGTGGCAGGAGGATGGTGCTTGGATGCGTCTGTTTAGAAATGCCCGTGTCTGGTTGAATTAGGCTGTCTTTAATCGTTATCGTGGTGAGTGCTCAAATATAGAAATAAAAAAGTAAAAAAAAATCCAGTAGAGAACTGGATTTTTTTAAAGCGTCTACTTAAATAATCTAAGTGTGGCATTTGCAGGGCTTTGAGATTATCAAAGCGCTGTTAGCGGTAGCTATTAACCACCGATTTGAACGTCCACACGACGATCAGCACGTAAGCAGCTAATTAGTTCAGCGCCAGTACCAGAGCACTGTGCTACGGGTGCAGATTCACCTTGGTAGTCAACAGAGATTGATGAAGGCTTAACACCGGCTTGGGTAAGAGCGTTTGCAACGTTCACTGCACGTTTCTGAGATAGCGCCATGTTGTAGGCATTGTCGCCGATAGGATCAGCGTGACCTACGAGGCTAACAGCACCAGCACTTGCTAAACCGGTTATGTATTCTGCAATTTGAGAAACATTACCAACAGTCGCGCTGTCAAAATCAAAGAATACAGCAAATTTCTTGGCTGCAGCAACTGCTTTTGGAGCAGGAGTTCCATCGCAAGCTGCAACGTCAGCGTTAGACCATGAAGAGTGCTTAAGGCAAGTACCAGATGCGCGCCAGATTGCTCCATTAGAATTAGTTACATAACCGTGATTTTCTTGGTGCGCCATCGCAGATGCAGATAGAGCCACCGCTAATGCCGTAGCGGCAGTAATAGCGAATTTTTTCATTATTTAACTTCCTTTATAGTGTGAATATTGCTACTAACGTCACTTGCACACCGTAGTGACTCAAATTCCCATTTAAAGTTAGGGCATGCGCATGTATGCGTATTGTACTGGTTGTTACAGGGATTTGAAACCCTAAATCCCAAGATTACCAATCAGTTTAATCAGTTATAGGCTAGGGAAGTACTTGTTTGAAGGGTTTTACAATAATATTATCGTAAACTCCCTCTTGTTTGTATGGGTCCTCACTAGCCCATAGTTCTGCATCGGTCAAAGACGAAAATTCGGCAACAATTAAACTACCGCTAAAGCCTGCACTGCCGGGATCTTCTGAATCTATAGCAGGATGCGGGCCGGCCAGTATCAATCGACCTTGTTCTTGGAGAGCGACAAGTCTGGCGACATGTGCAGGTCTTGAGGCTAATCTTTTATCTAAACTACCCACTATATCTTGTGATATGAAAGCGTATAACATTTTTATTCCTTAATGTGAGGGAGGAGGGCCTCATGGTCCGCGTTTTTATAGGATTATCTTATCTACGAGAGGTAAAAGAGTATAAGTAGGGTAGACCAAAATAATTTAAAATTAACTCAGCTGAATTCTGATTATTTGAACAGAAGGTTTAAGTTCTAAAAAGTTATGCTAAAAAAAGCCAAAGCACATATGCTAAAAAATTTAGCATATGACTTGTTTGGCCTCTAATTAAAACCCAAGCATTTTTTCAATAATTAATTTCCTGTCAATAGATAAACGGTAAAATACGACCGCAGCGAATAACCACTATAATATAAATGCCCTGACTTGAAGCTGGAGTAATACAATAAGTGCAACAGACAAAAAATTGAGAAGTGAGTGAGCTGAAGGCATAATTCCAGTTATCACATAAAAATTAGGATCTGTTATGAATGCACACAACAAACTTTACCAACAGCTCACCCAGGAGCAAAGATACCATATTTCAGGTTTATATAAAGCAAGGATTAGTTTAAGAGATATTGCCACCGATGTAG
>JAWUWK010000121.1:0-7912 GCA_034111875.1 Gammaproteobacteria bacterium | reverse complement strand
CGAAGAAGCGCCATCTAAAGATGGCGCTCAACAGTATCAATCATTTGTAGACACGTGCACGTACTTTATCAAGGCGTTTAAGAATAGTGTTAAGTCTTTCAGGCTTAACCATAAATTCTTGAAATCCTTCCATGCCCGCCTTTGCCATTTCTGCAGGTGCATCGCGATCAAAGAATTGCGCAACTTGCTTAGTATTTGAAAGCATTTTAAAACCGGCTTGTAAGAACACATCATCTCCTGGGACTGAATCGGAATTGATAGGTAACTGGCCAAGGGTCTTATTCATTTGAGTTTGTACTTCCGCGGTGGCTAAGTACGCCAAAAATGTCTTGGCATCTTTTTTGTTTTTAGCGTTAGCTGGAATGTGTAAAGTATCAGTTGGCGCTTCTTCAGCCATTGGAATACCTTTAGTAATCTCAGGGAATTGGAAGAAACCTAGTTGATCTTTGGTCAGTCCCGCTTCACGCAGAGGCGCAACAGCAAAATTGCCCATCACATACATGGCCGCTTTACCTTGTACCATAGGTGCTAGGGCTTCTTGCCAGCTGTAAGCCGCATGGTTTTCAAGGAAGAATCCCGCGTCTATCAATTCCTTCCAGTGATTCATCGTCTTAACGACACGCTCATCAGTCCAAGAAATCTCACCTTTGGTCAGTGCCATGTGAAAGTCGAAGCCGTTGGTGCGCAAGTTAATATAATCAAACACCCCAGCAGCAGTCCAAAGATATTTGGTACCAATAGTGATAGGGGTAATGCCCGCCGCTGTTAATGTTGCTCCAGCGGCTTTAAAATCGGACCAGTTTGTTGGAACGGCTATGTTGTTGGCGGCAAAGATATCTTTACGGTAGTAAACGCCCCACTGATAATAAGTGTAAGGCACGCCCCATTTTTTACCGTCGATGGTCATTGATGCAGCCGCAGAAGCGAGGGTTTTTTCTAAACCATTGTCAGCCCAAACATCATCAACTGGTTCAAATAAACCGGCATTAACGTAGGGTAACATGCGGTTGCCAGCGTACCATGTGGCTAGGTCTGGGGCTTCGGCGGTCAAGAAATTACGAATTGAGGTTTTATAGCCTTCTTTGTCAAAGGTATTAAGCTTTACTTTGATGTCAGGATACTTAGCTTCAAATCCTCTGATTAAATCAGCAAACGCTTTTTTAGGCGCCGGGTCTGCTTGGTCAGTGTTGATGACAAGCTGCCCTGCAAATAAGCTTGAGCTGAACACAGTGGCTATAATGGTTGCTGCCAATTTATTCTTGAACAGCATCTTTTTATTTTTCATGTCATGTCCTCTCTTCTATTAGGTTTTTTATTATTGGGTAAAAAAGCTAAAAAATATGCTTTAGCTCGCTAGAAAACTGTCTTAAAAATCTACAAAAACTGCGGTTGATTAATAACACAGAGTTCCATATAATGAGACTAAGTACCAATTATCGATAATATGCGCTACAAACCACATATTTGTCAATAGTCCACTGAGGTTTCAGTGAGGAGTCAAGAGGTAGTTTTAATGACAATGACTAAAAAAAATGATGGTACTGTCGGTAAGGCTTTAGATTTATTGGATAAAGTGGCGTCCGTTGGACGTCCGGTTCGCTTTAGTGAATTACTGGCAGAAAGTGAGTACCCCAAGGCAACTCTTTATCGCCTGCTAAAAACCCTAACTAGCCAGGGGATGTTGGGATATGACAGTGAAAGGCAGTTATATAGCATGGGCGTTCGCTTAGTCAGGTTAGCTCATGTGGCTTGGCAGCAGTCTTCTCTGGCACCTATTGCCAGACCATTACTTGACGAACTCTCGCTTAAACTCGGCGAAACCGTGCATTTAGGACAGTTAGACCACGGTCAGGTTTTATACGTCGATAAACGAAATCCGGCGTCTGCGCTGTCGATGTTTTCGAGTGCTGGTAAAATTGGCCCAGGTTACTGCACGGGAATAGGCAAAGCTATGTTGGCTTTTTTACCCCCGCCGCAGCGTGAACATCTCGTTCAGCAGCAATCTTTTCACCGTTACACTGCTAGTACGTTAATCAATGCTAAGCAGTTATCTGCTGAGCTTGCTGAAATTCGTCAGCAGGGAATTGCTTTTGACAGAGAAGAGCATGAACCGAATATCATTTGCATAGCCGCGCCCATTTTAACCGGCTCTAACAGAGTCTTAGGTGGTTTGTCGGTGACGACTTCTATCTCGCGTTACTCTTTGCAAGAGCTAGCTTCTTTTAAAGCCGACTTGCTAGAAACTGCCGCTAACATTGGCAGGCTGGCTGAGTCATGGCATTTTCCTGAATCTAATTCATAATACTCGAGTGTTGCCTTTTCACTGTGAGGTAATCGTTTACAGGTGTATCAACCCATTTAAACTCTGGAGTTACAATGTCAGGCGTAATTTTAAAAAATATAACTAAAAAATACGATGATTTGCAAGTAATACACGGTGTAGATCTAGAGGTATCTGCCGGTGAGTTCTGTGTTTTTGTCGGTCCGTCTGGCTGCGGTAAGTCTACTTTATTACGCATGATAGCGGGTTTAGAAGAGACAACTAGCGGCAATATGTTTATCGGCGATCGAGAGGTTACTTCAATGGATCCTGCTGAGCGCGGTATTGCGATGGTTTTTCAAACCTATGCTCTGTACCCGCACATGACCGTGGAGGAGAACATGGGCTTTGGCTTGAAAATGAACAAAGTCGATAAAACAGTGATTAAACAGAAAGTCTCTCAAGCGTCAGCTA
This sequence comes from Gammaproteobacteria bacterium, assembly GCA_034111875.1. Classification (GTDB taxonomy): domain Bacteria; phylum Pseudomonadota; class Gammaproteobacteria; order Pseudomonadales; family Balneatricaceae; genus Rs1. The sequence continues at coordinate 5,178 of JAWUWK010000121.1, read as the reverse complement.
TTTTAAAGCTAGACGATTATTTACACAGAAAACCTAAAGCCTTATCCGGTGGTCAAAGGCAGCGAGTCGCTATAGGTCGTGCAATAGTGCGTGGCCCAGAGGTTTTTCTGTTTGACGAGCCTTTGTCTAATCTCGATGCTGAGTTGAGAGTCGATATGCGCGTAGAAATTGCCAGATTGCACAATGAGTTGGGAGCCACCATGATTTATGTGACCCACGATCAAGTAGAGGCAATGACATTGGCGGATAAAATTGTAGTGCTTCGCGATGGCGTGATCGAGCAAGTCGGTAGTCCTTTAAATTTATACGATAACCCCGATAATAAATTTGTAGCAGGTTTTATCGGCTCCCCCAGCATGAACTTTGTTAAAGGCTTTGTTGAAGCGGGTAAAGTGAGGGTAGCAGCGCTGAACAATGCTCTTGTCGACGCCAGTGTTGCTTTGCCTAATCAAGGTAGCGAAGTGATTGTTGGAATTAGGCCTCAAGCTTTGAGCATGCAAATTGGAGAGGGAAATTTAACGGTAGATATTACCGAAGAGTTAGGTGGTGTGGCATATGTCTACTTGAACGCCGCTAATGGTGAACGATTAGTGTTAGAAGCTAGGGGTAAGTCTGAAGCGAGCAAAGGTGATGTAGTGGCTTTAACCTTTGATGCAGCGCAAGTGACGTATTTTGATCTGAAGACAGAACATCGTTTAAGGTAATTTTTATCCTATCTTTTGCAAGTTCATCGACGTTTATTCTACCGATAACAATAAAACTAAAAAATCACACATTAATTCTTTGAGTTTGGGGTAAGTGACGTAGCCTATTGGTCTAGATTGAGGGGTTCGCTCGTTGGACTGTTTATCACAGGCCTGTGTCACAAGATCAGGCTCTGTTTTCGTTAAGCTTTAAACATTAGTCCTATTTTGTGCTTTGTTTGTCAGAGCGTTTATCATCAAATATTAACTAAGCTCTCTGATCACTTTTGCTGGAATTCCCACGGCTAATGAATTGCTTGGTATGTCACAAGTGACAACAGCACCAGCTCCAATCACTACGTTTTGGCCAAGGGTAACTCCGGATAAAATTTGTACTCCCATTCCCAGCCATACATTGTCGTGGATGACGATAGGTCTGGCGAACTCCAGTCCGCTTGCCCGTGTTTCTCTGTCTAAAGGATGAGATGTTGTGGTTAAATTCACACTGGGGCCAAACATTACATTATCACCTATAGTGACAGGGGCTGCGTCAAGTATTGTGCAGTGATGATTGGCATAAAAGCTTTTGCCGAGGCTAATGTTGTAACCATAATCACAATTAAAATTAGTTTCTATGACGGCTTTGTTAACGCTGTTGAGTAAATTGCTGAGTATTTGTTGTCTTTTGCCTTTTTGGTCAGGGTGGCAGTGGTTGTATTCATGGCATAAAGCTTTCGCTCTTTTGCGTGCTGCGCGCAGTATTTTACACAGAGGGTCATAAAGCACAGGATTTAAAGGACTTACTTGGTTATCGGTCAAATTATAGCCTCGATAGCGATGACCCTAGATTTAGGATTACTGTTACAGTCGTTAAGTTTAAAGCGTTTTGCGCTGTAATTGTAGTCAAAAAGTGATGGCAGATGATTCAGCGAATAGCGATATTTCAACGAGATAGCTAATGAGCTCTATTATGGGGTGAAATGGTGTTTGTTATTTAGAGAGTGATGGCCAATATCACCACTCTCCTATACAGTATGCGTAATTGAGCGTCATAATCATCCAAAGCTGTTTAGGGGTTGCGCTTTATGATGTTGAATTCAGATCAAAGCAGCTCTGATAAGATATTCCCATCAGTGACAAAAAATCATAGAATAAAGGCTAAATATGTCAATTTGGGTTGATGCGGACGCTTGTCCAAAAGTAGTTAAAGAAATATTACTGCGCGCCGCGCAGCGCACAAAAGTTCAGTTATATTTTGTGGCTAACCAATATATACCTGTGCCCAATGTGGAAAATGTAAACGCCATTCAAGTGGCCAGTGGTTTTGATGTTGCCGATGATGAAATAGTCAGGCGCTGTGAAGCTAGAGACCTAGTGATTACTAGTGATATTCCCCTGGCGGCTGAAGTGATTGAAAAAGGTGCTAATGTTTTAACCTCTCGTGGCGAAGTCTTAGACGAAGACAATATAAAGTCGCGGTTAAATATGCGCGATTTTTTGGAGACCTTGCGCAGTAGTGGTATTCAATCCGGTGGGCCCGATAAAATGAATCAAAACGATCGACTATTATTTGCAAATAAATTAGACCAATACCTGTCTAAATGGTCCAAATAAGAATCATCATATACTCTTGATTGTGTGGTGCGGATATCGATATAGAGAACAGGGTTTTGGTGTTACAGTTGAATTAAAAACCCTAGCGGCGGTTATAATTTAAGCGGGTATTTTTCTAGCGGATTAAAAATTGCCCTTTTGTGCTCGACTACAGTGAATTCAATCAGTCAATAGAAGGTTACTAGAAGGTTACTGGTGTCATTTCAGTAGCTATAATCGGAATGTAAGATCTGATCTTAAGCGAGAAGAAGGTAGGTATGTCTGAAACACAATTAGTCGATCAGTTTGGTCGAAAAATAACTTATGTACGTATGTCTGTCACTGATAGGTGTGACTTTCGCTGTGTCTATTGTATGGACGAAAAAATGACGTTTTTGCCGCGAGAGCAAGTGATGTCATTGGAAGAAATACAGCTTATTGCTCGAGCTTTTACTGAACTTGGGGTCGATAAAATAAGATTGACTGGTGGAGAACCTTTGGTTAGGCGCGACGTGTTATCTCTATTTAAGCGTGTAGGGGCATTGCCTGGATTAAAGAACTTCTGTTTGACAACCAATGGTTCGCAGTTAACTAAGTATGCGGTTGAATTGAAAGAAGCGGGGATTAATCGCATAAATATTAGCATGGATAGCCTTGATCCCATTCTGTTTAAAGCTTTAACGCGTACCGGTAATATTGAAAAAGTTATTCAGGGAATAGATGCTGCTATTAGTGCTGGCATAGAACATATTAAAATTAATGCGGTGATTTTAAGAGGCCGCAACGACCTTGAAGTGTTAGATTTGGTAGAGTTTGTGCGTGATCGCGGCATTGATATTTCCTTTATAGAAGAGATGCCTCTGGGTGAAATTAGCTCGCATAATCGCGCAGAAACCTATTACTCCAGTGATGATATTTTGCACACGATCGGGCAAAAATATACTTTAAAAGAATCTTCGCTGAATACCGGTGGTCCCTCTAAGTATTGGAAGATGGAGGGCAGTGTCAGTAAAGTGGGTTTGATATCGCCTCATAGCCATAATTTTTGTGGCGACTGTAACCGCGTCAGAGTTACCGTCGAGGGTAAGTTATTACTCTGTTTAGGCAATGAAAACGCGGTGGATTTAAAGCAAATATTACGCGAAAATGATGCAGACATAGATGTTTTAAAGCGGCATTTAATACTGGCGATGAATGACAAACCTAAAGAGCATCATTTTACTGTAGATGGTAATGTTGAAGTGGTACGTTTTATGAGCATGACAGGAGGTTGAGCGATTCTTTGAAAAATATAACGGCTGTTAAAATTGACGCTTTTTCTTTCGAGTATAACGAAGTGCAGGATAGAATTTTACTCTCGGGGAATTTGTATAATGAGGGCCGAGAGATTCGATTTTGGCTAACCAGAAGGTTGGCGCTACGACTTTTGAATGCCGCGGCTGATTTAATAGAAAAGACCTCGCCAAGCGTAATTAGTAGTCCCGTCGATCACAAGGGGGCAATGGCTTCGTTTGAGCATCAAAGGGCGCAACAAGATCAATCTAATGTGACTACAGGAAGTGGCTCTCCTGTTTCTTCGGTATCGAATGCAGAAGCTGTTATAGAGCCTAGTATTTTGAAGCGTCTAGATATTAGTTACCAAAATAAATTCTATAAGCTGGCTTTCTATACCTCTAACAGTAACGAAGTGGCGGCCTCCTCTCAGGTTGACTCTAATCAATTACACCAAATAATTTCATTTATTCATCAAGGTGCAAAATCTCTTGAATGGGGGGCCGTTGAAAATTTATTCGAACCCGCTCAAGCCTCGACTTACACTTTACAATAAGCTTATGGTTTAAGTGTTTCTGTTTGGGTATTTAGGCACTTACCAAATGATAGATGCGATTAGTTGATGTCAAACATAAAGGTCACTGGGCCATCGTTCACCAAACTGACTTGCATATCTGCTCCAAATTGGCCGGTTTTAACATTAGGCTGAATAAGAGTGGCTCTTCGAATAAAATCATCGTAAATAAATTTTCCGTGCTTAGGTGAGGCGCCCAAAGAAAATCCTGGCCTAGAGCCTTTGTTGGTTTGAGCCACTAAGGTAAATTGAGAGACTACCAGCAACCCTCCGCCAGAATCTTTAAGACTTAAATTCATTTTGCCATTATCATCACTGAAAATGCGGTAGTTAATCAGTTTTTTGAGCATACGTTCAGCGCAAGCGATAGTATCTGACTTTTCAATCCCTAAAAAAACTAACATGCCTCGGTTTATTTCGCCGATAATGTGGTTGTCTACGGCAACATTTGCCTCTGAAACTCTTTGGATCAATGCTTTCATAAATAAGCTCTAACGATGGATGTGGGTGCTAATAATAACCAAATATGTGTTTATAAAGTGTATTTAAAACACAGTTTGCTCAACTAATCTTCAGATCCGCAAAAGGAGTGATTCAATATCGGCAGCAGTTAATTTGCCTTTGAAGCTCTTTGGATCAATGCTTTCTTTAATAATATGTAACGATGGATCTGGATGCTAATAATAACCAAATATTTGCTTATAAAAGGTCTTTAAAACACGGTTGACAAGCTTGTCCAAGTAATTTTCAGATGCCTAAAAGAAGTGATTAAATGCCGGTAGCAGTTAATTTGCCTCTGCAACTCTTTGTATCAATGCTGCTTTAATAACTCAAGTTTCGGGATTCAAATAAAGAACAAAAGTGAAAGTAAGTAGTTGATATTAAATAATTTGATGCCTCTTTGTAGTATAATACTTGTTGTCTAGACAAAACAAAACACCACAAGAGACATCAAATGAATTCTGCCATGAAGACTTCTGCTTTGCCATCGCTTACGGCTGATTACCTCCGTCAACCTAACGTCAATATTGATAATACTTTTAACGCTGCTTGGAA
>JAWUWK010000120.1:0-36294 GCA_034111875.1 Gammaproteobacteria bacterium | reverse complement strand
CACCAGAGCGTTTATGAAACTTGGCTTGAAGTAGCATGCTTTTAAAACCAAGGCGCTTCCAAGCAGCGTTAAAAGTATTATCAATATTGACGTTAGATTGACTGAGGTAATCAGCCGTAAGCGATGGCAAAACAGAAGTCTGTATGGCAGAATTCATTTGATGTATCTTGTGGTATTTTGTTTTGTCTAGACAACAAGTATTATACTACAAAGAGGCATCAACTTATTTTATATCAACTACTTACTTTCACTTTTGTTCTTTGTTTGAATCCCGAAACTTGAGATATAAATTAAGTATCGTATCTGAATACTCGACAATCGAACAATACAAAGTAATTAAAGTTCTATGCCACGGGTGTGCTTTATCAAATTTGAGGTGTTCAAAGTTATCAAGAACTTTTACTAGCAGATTGTGATATGAATCCATAAAACACTTAACAGGTTAATACTACCCCTTTAACATCTCAGCACTGTCTGTAACATGCGTTAACCTCGGAGCCAGGGCGTACTAAATTATTGGAGATAGGCGCTTTTATTGAGTATCTTGTCGATTTAAATTAGCCCTTCATCATTGATAAAAGTATACCCGTTGCTGTGCTTTTGAACATTTATTAACTCGCAGTCTTAGGTGCATCTTCTGTGATTTTATCTATCCATTTCTGGCGTTCCGCTGTTATCTCTCCAGCGAGAGCAAAGCCTATGATCTCTCTATTGCTATTGACTAACAAAGCTCGAATACCGGCGTCTGTTTTTTCAACGATCCATTGGTTTTTACCCGCGGCTAAAACTGTTGCTGGACTCACTAGGGTGATGGGGAAAATCGGTGTTTTAACAATCACAGGCATCACCGGATAATGAACCATCGTTGGTTTATTCAAAATACAGTTGGCTAGCGCAGCAGCGCCATAATTGATGGGTGCTATAAATGGTAATAAAGTACCGTTAATTTCAGCACAGTCACCGATTGCGTAGATATCTGCTACATTTGTTTTCATGCCGCTGTTAACAATGATGCCAAGATCACAGTGCACATTTGCTGTTTTTGCGAGGTCTGTACGTGGCTTTAAGCCGATGGCAGAGAGCACTAAATCAGTATCAATTGATTTTCCATTGTTCAGTTTGATCTGGTACTTGTTACTCTGTTGTTCATTATTAGCTAAAGTGGGGTTTAAATTGATGCTACTGACTGTTGTGCGAAAATGCCAGTCAACACCTTTTTCGGTTAGCTTGTGGGCTAGCGCTTGGCCTATTTCTTTTGGAATTAAGCGTTGCATTGGCCAGTCACCTAAACCGATGACAGACACCCGATAGCCTTTAGCCGATAAGTCGTCAGCAAACTCGCAACCTATGAGGCCATTACCAATAATGGTAATGTGCTGGTGTGTGGGATTTTCGATAAAGACATCAACCAGACTACTCTCTAACTTGTCGCGAAAATATTGGTAATCGTTAAGGTTGTTAATGCTAAGTACATCTTCTGAGCCTGATATTTGTGCATGATTATTTTGCAGATAGGATGATTTGATAGGTTCTGATCCCTGTGCAAGGATCAATTTACTGTAGCTTTGGATACCTAGATCGGTCATTAACAGATGATCATCTGCGGCGATCTTGAGCACATTACAGCGGGCGTATAGTCGAAGATTCAATCGGTGTTCAATATCCAATGCTGTTTCTGTTACCAACTCTACGGGGCTCTTATTACGTGCTAGTGCGTTTGATAAAGCGGGTTTAGAATAGTTAGAACCCTCATCGCTGGTGAATATAATGATTTCTTTATCCGCCGATTTTTGACGAATAGCCGCCGCTAAACTAAGGCCTGCATAACCGCTACCAACAATAACAATAGGCGCTTTTTTTGGCGGCTCGGCAATCCCAATACAGGCGATTTCTTCAGTCACTTCAAGCATTTCGAAATCAGCTTTGGCAACACCGCAGTCAGGGCAAACCCAATCAGGGGGAATATCTTGCCATTGAGTACCAGGCGCTATGCCATCTGCAGGCCACCCTTTCGCCTCATCATAAATCCAACCGCATATAGTACAGAGCCACTTTTTCATTAGTTCCGCCTACGCCTGTTCAGCGGTGATACGAATAGCCACGTTCTTTGTATTCACATAGCTATATAGCGCCTCTTGACCTTTCTCTCGACCAAAACCAGATAAGCCAATGCCGCCAAAGGGTGTTTCAACACCTCCGGCATACCACTCGTTAACAAAAATTTGACCTGCTTTTAAGGCACGGCTCGCCCTTAAAGCACGGTTCAAATCATGTGTAAAAACTCCCGCAACTAAACCAAATTCTGTGTTGTTTGCCAACTGCCAAGCTTCGGCCTCAGAATCAAATGGAGTGATAGTGACGACTGGGCCAAACACTTCTGTAGAAAAAATGTCCATGTCGGGAGTGACATCAGCGAAGACCGTCGCTTCAATAAAATGACCTGCGTGATTTACTGCTGAATCAGTAACGGCTTTCCCCCCGGTGACAGTGCGTGCGCCATTTTTCACTGCTTGATCACACATCATTAATATTCGTTGCTGTTGCTGGGCACTCGCAACAGGCGTGAGGTCTGCTTCATCTATACCGGCACCTACTTTCAAACTTTCAGCTAATTTTTTAACTTCACCTATGATTTTCTCATAAATATTACGCTGTACTAGAATACGAGACATTGCAGAACATACTTGGCCTGCGTTAAAAAATATTCCCCACTTAACGCTCTCTATAAATTCGTCGATTGTAGCGTCGTCAAATACAACCGCTGCCGATTTACCACCTAGCTCCATCACACAAGGGACGGCACGATTAGCCGCCGCTTTTAAGATGCTTTGCCCGGTAGACACAGATCCGGTGAAAACTATTTGGTCTATATCTGTGTGCTCAACTAATGCAGCACCGCACTTATGGCCTACACCACAGACGATATTCACGGCTCCAGCAGGTACTTCAGCGCGTTGGCAAGCAGTGGCTAGCCATGTGATGGCCAATGGTGTGATTTCCGGGGATTTTATAACAACCGCGTTGCCAGCTGCTAATGCTGGAGCAAGTGAGCGAGCACAAATATCGACAGGAAAATTCCAAGGAACTATTTGCGCCGACACCCCCATTGGTTCGTAGTAGGTGAAGTCAATATAGTTTTTACCTAAGGGAATAGACTTACCTTCTATTTTATCCGCCATACCGGCGTAATAATCGAAGTATTTTGCCGCTGTCAGAAATTCTTCTCGCGCATCACTTAAGGTCTTGCCATTTTCCTGGACTAACAAAGGTGCCGCTTGATCTACTATTTTCCGTATTTCATCAGCTATCCTGTGAAGCATTCTTGCTCTCTCAACAGGACGGCACTGAGTCAGTATTGCTGAATTGACACAAGTTCTAGCCGCTTTAACAGCAAGGTTAATATCCTTTACTGTTGCACTGGCGATAGTGGCGAAGATTTGACCTGTGGCAGGATCAGAGACTGAAATATTTTCTTTAGCATCTACCCATTGACCGTCAATAAAATTAAGCCAATGACTTAGTTCGGTGTTTTTCATATCCAGTTTATCTCTATAAATGAGGCGCAGGTCAAAGATTCAGTAACAAATTTTTGAAAAGTTAACAGTGTTACTGTTGTGTTTAAAATTCGCTAAAAAAACTAATTTATCTAGAATTAACTGACCGATTTTGCTTTTTACAATCCGTTAGCTGACTCGGGAGCCTTAGTTGCTTTATTTATATTTTAGTTTCAAGGCACTGGCTAGGCTGAAGATCTTTAGCATAGTGATTGGCAACCCACTGATGAAAATGGTGAGTAGGGCCATCGAGTATAGGAGAAAAAACACCCCCTTGATAGGCGGGTGATTTGCGACCGTTTTGCATACCTTCGACAGCAAACACATCTTCATCAAAAACAACTTTCCAGCTTTCTAGAACCGACGATCGACAAGCGGCGTATTTATCACCTACCGCTGCTGTTCCCACATAGGCAAGTTGTACCTTTTCGAGTGTTTGATTACTCTTTTCAGGCATTAATATTATTGAAAAAAAGTGGTCTGCTTGTAATCCCAGTAAAACATTAGGATAGACAGAAATATATTCTGCTTGACGAATTTTTTCTTTGGGCCAATCGGTAAATTGAGGAAGGCTGGTACCAGCCACATCTGACAAATTGTAGGCATAGCTACCTTGTCCTGACATATTATGATTAACGATTAGGTTATAGTGTTTATCTAGTGGTGAATAAGAGTTTAAACTCGGGTGTACCCAAGGTAAATGATAGGCTTCGCAATAGTTTTCAACAGCTAATTTCCAGTTAGATTTTACCGTTAATTGCATGCCGCTACCTGTAGCGGCAATGGCCAGATTATCGAAGCCCTTTTTTCCCATAAATAATTGCCATCGATCATTTAGAGGCTGAATAAATTGCTTAAAGTTTTCAGCATCACCTGACAAGTTAATAAAGATGATATCGTTCCAAATGCTTGAACGTATTTTCCGTAAATTATGCTTTTCACATACAAACCCCTCTACTTTATGCTGCCCTACACCCCCTATGTGTGGTGTCCCTTTTAAATTACCATTGAGGTCATATGTCCAAGAATGGTACGGACAACGTATCATACCTTCTACTTCCGTCTCTTCTGTGAGCAGAATCATTCCACGATGGCTACAAACATTGTGAAACACATTTATTTCACCCGTACGATTACGCATAACTGCTAATGGAAGTCCCATAAAATCGATAGGTTTAGCAAAGCCATTTTTAGGCAATTCGCTAGCAAATAATAAACCAGCCCAATGACGACCTAATACATGATCACGCTCATACTCAAATAACTCAGGATCATCATAAACAGCATTAGGCAGACCGTTAGCTTCGTTGATTGGTTTGCGCACAGCATCTAGTGCTGTCATAGAAATACGTTTCAGTGCATTGTGATTCATAACAGGGGTCTCGTCTTAAACTACCAATAAAGCTAAACAGCACGTCTCAGTATGAGTGCTTGTTTATCCTCAATGCAGGTCAGCTTATTTGATTTTTATTATGACCAAGTTGACTCATTAGAGGCTAGTTATTCAGTCACTTGTGCTCATCATACTGATGTTAGTAAATATTCGGCAAACGACTTTTTAGCAGTTTATGCATGAGGAAAACTCATGGGATAATGTTGTCAGTCTACTGGGATGAAAAACCTGAGTGCTGGGTTATGTAGTGTCTATTTAGCGCCTCTATTCTTCTGATCTAAACAACTAAGCCATTTTTTTAACCTATTAGTAGACAAAGTAGTAAAGAGTGATCATATATCAAAGTATTTTCTATCACGATCGATCAGGCGAGAAACCATAGCTTTGAAATTTTTCCAAAGGAATTTAAATAAAATGATTGTGCTGCCATTTTGCTCTATGATCCGATCAATTTTTCGCTTCAAATTTACAGTTAACATATGCAAGTTTGGATGCTGCGTAACGAATTACTTTTTGCATTAGTCTTCGCAGAGGCTTTTGAATAGAGTTACTTTGACACTCACCTAATTGGGACTTATGGTAAAACACATAAAGCCAACGGATGAACAACGATCAATCTACTCGCATAGTCACCGTGCAAAAGTCTCAAATTAACAACAAGCAGGCTCAAATAAGGATAGTATAATGCGAATAAAACCCTTACCACCTCTCAATAGCCTTGTCGCTTTCGAAGCTGCAGCGAGACATTTAAGCTTTACTCGTGCAGCAGATGAACTAAATGTTACTCAAGGAGCTATTAGCAGACAAATTCGACATTTAGAAGACTATCTAGGTAGAGCCTTGTTTGCTCGTGATAAACGCGCCTTATCTTTAACTGAAACCGGTGAATTATATTATGATAATATTCAACAATCGTTGATTCATATTTCTAGTTCTACGGCAGACATTGTAAAGTGGCAAGGAGACCAACAGATATCTGTTGCGACCACCAGCGCAATGGCTTCGTTTTGGTTGCTTCCCCGTTTTGCTGAGTTCCAAAAAAAATATCCAGAAATTAACCTGCGTATTTTCGCGGTGGACTCTATCAAAAATGTTCGCCATAGTGAGTTTGATCTGGCGATGTTTTTCTATAGTGCGGTGCCTAAAGGCTTAGAGGCGACGCCTTTATTTAGAGAAAATGTATTCCCTGTTTGCAGCCCGCTATATTTGGCCACTAACCCGAGTATATCCCAACCCGATGATCTAATTCACGGTACCTTGTTAACCTTGGATTTAGCAGAGGAGTGGGTGACTTGGCAAGCTTGGTTCAAAGATAATAATATTGATCAATTACCTGATAATTGTAAACGTCTAAATATTAATAATTATTTACTGGTTATTCAAGCGGCGCTTAATGGACAAGGTATAGCATTAGCATGGGAGAATTTGGTTGATGATTATTTGGCGAGTGGTTTGTTAGTCAAACCGATTAAGGGATCTATGTTTACTGAATCTCAGTTTTATCTATTACAACCCAAACAAACATTACGGCCGAAGAAAGGGGTTGAGCTTTTTAAAAGCTGGTTACTCGAATCATTATGACTTTGCCCTCTATAGCTTGTCGCTTGTTTAGGCAAGCGGCGAACTAAGCAAAAACGCACGAGGAGCCTGTCTTACTTAACGCTAATCTACGCCGAAAAATCAGAAATTGGCCATGTTCCCAGTTCTTTCTCATTAAAAAGCCATCTATTGCATCAAAAGGCCCAGAAATCTGTCTCAAATCTACTTTTTCTCGCTGCGATCGGCCAAGTCCGATAAGCCTTTAGCGTGCAGGATAATTTGGGGTTGAGCCAAGGGTTACAGGCGCTAAAAATTATTAGCTTGCATCGTCTGGCGTTCTCCTATAAAAGCCATACTCAAACTAATGTTTTAGTATGGCTAGATCAACCAGACTGCAGTTTTTGCCTATCGCCTCTAAGCGTTTTGCTTAATAGTCTTTTATTCTCTAATGGTAACCTTGAATGCAACAGTCTGAATTTAAAATGGGCGTTATTTACGCTTTAATTGCCTATAGCTTATGGGGAATCGCACCACTTTATTTTAAGCTGATTCAGCATATTTCCGCCCCTGAAATATTAATGCATCGGGTTATCTGGTCATTTTTGTTTTTGTTAATGTTGGTGGCTATTAGCCGGCAATTTCGAGAGGTAGCGCAACTCTTTAAGTTGCCTAAGCAGCTATTAGTGCTGGCTTTAACGTCTTTGTTAATTGCGGCAAATTGGTTGATTTTTATTTGGGCTGTGAATAATAATATGCTCTTAGAAGCCAGCTTAGGCTATTTCATAAACCCGTTGTTTAACGTTGTATTAGGGATGGTTTTCTTAAATGAAAGATTACCTCGATTGCAGTTAATTGCGGTCGCTATCGCCGCTTTAGGGGTACTTATTCAGCTGGTTGTGTTTGGCTCAATTCCCTGGCTATCGCTAGCACTCGCGACCACTTTTGGGCTCTATGGCTTGCTCAAGAAAAAAATCAAACTCAAAGCGGTGACGGGCCTGTTCATGGAAACCGCCATTTTGCTGCCCGCTGCTGTTTACTATTGGTGGCAGTTAGAGAGCGACACTGTGTCCTTTACACAAAATGCAATGAACTTAAATGTCACTTTGATTTGCGCCGGTATTGTCACCACATTACCTTTATTGGCCTTTTCTGCCGCCGCTGTTAGAATTCCTTATTACATGCTAGGTTTGTTCCAATACATAGGTCCCAGTGTCATGTTTATTTTGGCTGTCACACTATTTTCGCAAATATTAGATCAAACCAAGCTGACCACTTTTGGCTTTATTTGGGGCGCACTAATCATTTTTGTCTTCGATGTTTGGCGCCAGTCTACTATAAAAAAGCGCTTAGCTAAGTAAGCCAGTGCGGATTTAGAATGAATCTGAATGAGCGAATACTGAAAAGTCCTGGGAGCTAGAAGAGTAATAAAGTCTAAAGCTTATTGATTTTCGTCGGTATCAAGCAATGTTTTTGGCTTTATCGCATGTTTGGATACTGCTAACTATTATTCTTTAGTTGCAGCAACAGGCCACCCATAACGATAAATAACCCGCCAGTGATGCGCTCAAACCACGCCATGCTCTTACTTTTAGTTAAGGCTTGCTTGGCATGTTTAAAGATAAAACCGTAGCTCATTAATGGGATAAAAGAGAACAATATAAAAATAGCCGTCATGCTAAAAACTGCAAAGAGTAAGAACAACGCCGTGACATTGCCAAGAGAAGAGTAAAAAAGCCGCCTTAATATTGCTCGAGAAGCTATTGGCTATCGCCAAAAAAAACAGCGGGGCCGGGGCTTATAACATAGAAAAATGCCACTACAGTGGAGAGTATTAACCCATCGATAGTCATAATAATAGCTTAAACAGCCTCGCCTAACAGCATTTCTATATGGTCTATGCCATCTTCTTTATAAACCTCTGATGTATTACTAAAACCAAAACTTTGGTAAAATTCTTGTAAATACAATTGAGCGCTTATTTTGATTTTTGTCCCCGCATAATCTCGCTGCAACAGAGCGATAGCTTTAGTAACTAATACCTTCCCCGCCCCTGTGCCTCTGGCTTGTGAAGTTGTTAATATACGACCTATGGAGGCCTGCGTATATTGGATCGTGGGCGGGAATATCCGCAAATATGCAACCACTGTGTCATTTTCTTGAATAGCAGATGTGCCCTCGATTTGGCTGTTAGCTAACGTAGCAAACAAGTGTAAGCACTGTGAATCTTTATCATCTAAATCGGTATAAACACAATTCTGCTCAACAACAAATACCTCCTGGCGGGCTTTCATAATACTGTATAACTCAGGCACAGTGAGTTGATTAAATGCTTTGCAATGCCAATTTAGCATAGATAATTTTCCTAAAGGTGAAATGCACGAAGCTGCAGGTTGTTGTCTTTGAGCCAATGTTTTGCCTGAGCATATTCCGGATAAAAGCTAGCCACTAAGTCCCAAAAATTTCTCGAATGATTCATGTGTTTTAGATGGCATAATTCATGCACTATTACATAGTCGATAACAAAATCAGGGGTCATCATTAATAAATAATTCAAACTGATAACGCCAGTGCTACTGCAGCTTCCCCAGCGCGCCTTGTACTTTTTGATTTTCAAATCTACCGGCACTAGCTTTAACTGCTGGCTAAGTGTTGAGACGCGCGTTGGCATATACACCTTTGCCTGCTGTTCAAACCAGCCTTGTAATTGTTTATTAATGTAGCGCTCTCGTTGATCAGAATTCACTCTGGTTGGCAGCTGCAAGGTTAATTCACGATCGGATTCACTGATGAAAAGACGAGCAGATTCAATCACATTGAGCTGCTTTAGAATACCGTTACAGAGTATTTTTTGATCTTGTTTGGCGCCCTCAAGTTGCTCAGTTCTATGCGCCTGTTCTCGAAGTTTGGTTTCTATCCAAGCTTGCTTTTGTTGAATGAACGCTATGATTTCAACTTTGGCTAAACGGTTGGGTGCCAGCACTCTAACTTCACTAGACTTTATTTGTAAGCAGAGAGTTTTACGCCGGCTGCGTATAATCTGGTAATTAAAATCAAAGCGAGATTCTGATTTAAACAACCGTTGTTTTAAGGTATTGATTAACACAATAAAGAGTCTTTAAGTCGTCTACCAAATACCGGTGTTTTGCATTGACTGCCAAGGTTCATCCGGGGCTAGTCGCTGGCCCTTTTGTAATAGCTCAACAGAGACATTGTCAGGCGATCTAACGAAAGCCATATAGCCGTCACGAGGCGGACGGTTGATTACTACACCAGCGGCCATTAATTGTTCGCAGGTTCGGTAAATATCATCTACCTCGAAGGCGAGATGGCCGAAATTTCTGCCCTCGTCGTATTCCTCGCCCTGCCAATTGTAGGTTAATTCAATCAATGGGCTGTCAGGCCGGCTATTATCGGCGCAGATGTCTTCAGGCGCGGCTAAAAATATAAGTGAGAATTTGCCTTGCTCAACATCCGTTCTTTTTACTTCAACTAAACCTAATAAATCGCAATAAAAGCGTAGAGAGGCGGTTAAATCTTTGACTCTGACCATGGTATGTAAAAATCGCATTATACTATTCCGTAACAATTAACAGTGACTTAAGGACACTGTTAATAGAGGTTATTTGCCAAACTAATAAAAATTCAATATTAACGGAGCATCTTTTTGCCTCATTCTATGCCTATCAATGTTCGTGCGCCAGTGTTTGAAAATTAATTTTAGCAGTGCGTTAAAAACGCTATGCTAAAATTATTGCCATGCAGCAGGTATTTAACCACTGATCAGGATTGTCATAATGCCGACATTAGATATCGATAAAGCCCGTAAAATAGTCCTTTTAAAACAGCAGTTACATATCAGTAGTCGCAGTGCAAGGGGCCGTAAGGGTGCGCTAAACAGTATTCTGCATTTAGGCTATCTGCAAATAGATTCCATTTCAGTGATCGCACGTGCCCACCATCATTGTTTGTATAACAGGGTCAAAAACTATACCGAAGATCATTTACATCAACTGCTGACGAGCAAGCAAGTGTTTGAATATTGGTCCCATGCGGCGGCGTTTTTACCGATAGATTGTTTTAGGTTTACTTTGCCGCGCAAGCAGGCGATCAAAAGCGGCGAAAAACATTGGTTCACTGTCGATAAGCAGAGTATGGCAGACGTCTTGGCGCGTATTACCGACATGGGGCCTATGATGGTAAAAGATTTTAGTACACCGAAAAAATCGCACACTGGCTGGTGGGATTGGAAACCCGCTAAAATTGCCTTGGAACAGCTCTATATGCAAGGAGATATAATGGTTTGTGAGCGTAAAGGCATCCACAAGGTCTATGATTTAACCGACAGAGTATTGCCTGATAACACTGATTTATCGGTGCCCACTCCTGCAGAGCATTGTCAATTTTTAATTATGCAATATCTACAAGCCAATGGTTTGGCAAAACTAGAACATTTTGGCTACTTACGTAAAGGTCTTAAGGACAGTATCAAGCAGCAGTTGGCGATACTGATTGAACAAGGTGAAATAATCCAAATACAGGTTGCCGAGCAGCAGTATTACGCCATTGCTCAGATATTAGATTGCCTGCAGCAAAAATTATCGGTGACTAAGGTAAAAATACTCTCGCCTTTTGATAATTTGCTCATTCAGCGTAAGCGGATGCAAGAATTATTTAATTTTCATTATCAGATCGAGTGTTATGTGCCCGCTGCAAAACGGGTGTTTGGTTATTTTAGTTTGCCCTTATTACAGGGCCGGCAATTTGTTGGTCGCATGGATGTCAAAATACATCGTAAGGAAGCTTGTATGCGCATCAATCATTTACACTTAGACAGCGCAAACCTCGATCAATTACTGAAACCACTAGGAGCTGAAATTCAAGCCTTTATGCGTTTTAATCAGGCATCCTCTGTGCAGTTAGATTCTATTTCAGCGACTGCAGGTTTATCCCGAACCAGCTTAAGCAACTTCAAGCAGGGCTTGTCTAAAGTGGTTGATAGTCACTAAAGTAAAGGCCTGTGAATACGCTTTACTATGTCCTGTGAGGCTTCAACCTGAACCGGTGTGTTGAGGCTGAGTAAGTTTGACCACAGCCAATTATGATAGTTGATGACATCAACGGCGCTGAGAAAAGCTCTGTCACTGACGGTATGGCAATCGGCGGCCACAGTGACCTGAAAATCACGACTGATGGCAGCTTTAATGGACGAATCGACACAAAAATCTGTGGCCCATCCACAAAATATTAGCTGCTGTATTTTAGACTGCTCTAAAACCTCAGCTAATTGAGTGTCATAAAATGCGTCGTTGGTGGTTTTTCTGATCACAATATCGCTGTCTTTAACCTTGAGTGACGCGGCTATTTGCCAGCCTTGAGTGAAGGGCAACAAACCTTCTTCTGCCTCGCCATCGTGTTGGATGAAAATCACTTTGGCCGCGGATTGTCTAACGGCACGGGCGAGTATGTTTATGCGTTGCATGACATTGACGCTGTCGTGTTTATCACTGTTGCTGATCACTGCCTGTTGCATGTCGACAATCACCAGTGCCAGTGGGTTAGTATTCATTATTCTTGCCAGTCAATACTCTGTTATCTTGCAATATGTCGCTCAGTGCAGAGATTAATTTGTCGTTGTCTTGCAAGCGATTAAAATAGTGGATCGAAGCGCGAATAAGCGGCGGCAGTTTGCGCTTTGTTGCATCGATTAACGTGCTCGAGGGGTTGCTACAACTTACATTAATTCGATATTCTTGAAGTAGTACTTTAACCGTCGCCGATGCTAATCCTTCAATTGAGAACGTTACAATCGCGCACTTTTCTCGGCCAATATCTTGCACAGTGACGCCTTCCAAAGCCGCCAGTTTCTGACGTAAATCTATCGCTAGCTGCCGATTAGTCGCCGCTATATTGTCAATGCCAACTTTTAATGCATAGTCTATCGCGCAGCCCATTGCCAATAATGCGCTGTAATTGTTCTCCCAATTTTCGAACCTTTTAGCGTCGTCTCTAAACTGATAGCTCTCTAGGCTAGTCCACTGCGCAGACCTGACATCAATGATCGGCGGAGTGACCTGCACTAAGGTCGACTGGCGAACATACAAGAAGCCCGTGCCCCTCGGCCCGCGCAAATACTTTCTGCCGGTCGCGGTAAGAAAATCGCAGTGTATTTTTTTTACATCAATGGGTAATTGACCGGCAGTTTGGCAAGCGTCGACTAAGTATAAAATATTATTATTTCGGGCTATCTCGCCTATGGCCTGGATAGGGTTAACTAAGCCGTTGTTGGTTGGGATGTGGGTGATAGAAATGAGTTTTACCGTCCCATCAAGCATACTGCAGAGGCTTTTAACACAGACTTCACCCTGCTCATTAGAGGGAATTACTTCAACTATAATGCCTCTTTCACGCTGCATCTTCAGATAGGCAAGATAGTTTGAGCCGTACTCACTCTCTGCGGTAAGAATCTTATCGCCGGCTTGAAAGTCGATAGAATAAAAAGCCAAAGTCCAGGCAATAGTGGCATTTTCTACGAGAGCAACTTCGTTTGGTGCACAATTAATGAGTGCTGCTACACTTGAGTAAACGGCATCGATATCTTTCGCTTTAAGATTGGCAGCTTCATAGCCGCCGATGCGCGCTTCTAATTCTAAATGCTCTATTTGGCAATCTAAAACAGGCTTTGGCATAAGCGAAGAACCGGCGCTATTAAAGTGAATTAAAGCGCTATCAGAGCATAAGTCGGCCTGTATTTCAGCATTGTTAATTGACATGGGGCTTCCTCGAGATATTGTGATATAAGTTATTAAAGCATAAAAAAATCAGAATAAATAAGGATGAATACTTTATTATACTTGATATATTGTAATGATATATCAGTCGTCACTCATTGTTCGAATCAACAAAAAGGTGTTTAATTGCTACTACCTCCCTTAACCGCACTCTACTATTTTTCGGTCGCTGCTAGACACTCAAGTTTTGTCGATGCCGCAAAAGAATTACATGTCACTGAAAGTGCTATTAGTCGGCAGATGAAATTATTGGCAGAGTTTTATGCGCAACCTCTGTTTATAAAGAGAGGCCGAGGGATAGCGCTAACTGATAATGGTAAACTACTCTTGTCTACAGCCGAACCCGCGTTGCAGAGTATTTCACATGTGTCCAATGTGCTGCTCGCCGATGACGCCGAGCTCAGCATAAATGTAACCACTAGTTTTGCGATTCGTTGGCTACTACCCAAGTTGGCTGAATTTGAAAAGCGCTATCCAGCTTATAAAGTCCAAATGCAGGCCAGTACTAATGATGACTCGATCCGCGGAAAAGCCTTCGATGTGCAGATCTGCTACTTTTTGAATGCCTCAGAAAGGGTTGAAAAACACTTACTGAAGTTTATGGACGAATGGTTAGTGGCCGTTTGTGCCCCGAGTTACTTGGAAAAAAACGGCCTGGATAGTACGACCTTGTTTAGCCTTGAACAACTGGCTAAGCAGAAACTAATACTCAACGAAATGACCGGTCGGGACTGGCAACAGTGGGCAAGAAAGTTAAGCTTGGGGCCTCTGCCTATTAAACATGCGCTGAAATTCGAACAAGATGACGTGGCTATTCAAGCGGCGGTTGCCGGGCATGGTATCGCCTTGGCAAACGTCGCGTATATTCAAAGGGAAATGTCACTGGGCTCGCTAGTGGCGGCCACTGAGCAAGCGCCTATTGTGATAGGTGCACACTATTTAAAGATAGCCGCGACCAGGCGGCAGGCAAAAGTGGTTGACGCTTTTTGTCGATGGCTATTAGAGACTGAAAACGCTTATACATGAGATATTACTCAAGCGGTTTTATTCTAATTAAAGCGTCAGACAAGCTGTTAGCTACCAGTTAATGGTCGTGCCATCTATGGCGAAAAACTGGCTGTTGAATGCAGGGTAATTAGCTTCACTGGCGCAATCGACATAAAGATAGCCGCGACCAGGCGGCAGGCAAAAGTGGTTGACGCTTTTTGTCGATGGCTATTAGAGACTGAAAACGCTTATACATGAGATATAATTCAAGCGGTTTTATTCTAACTAAAGAGTCAGACAAGCTGTTCGCTACCAGTTAATGGTCGTGCCATCTATGTCGAAAAACTGGCTGTTGAATGCAGGGTAATTAGCTTCACTGGCGCAATCGACAATAGAGCGCATGGCCGCAACGCTAGTTTTGGTGTCTATTTTTCCTTCTTTTCCTCCCATATCAGTGACCACATGACCGGGGTGCAGCAGTAAACAATGGGTCTTAGTCGGGGCTAAATCTTGTGCAAGGCAACGTACCGCCATGTTGAGGGCGGCTTTCGAAGAGCGATAGGCGGTCGCTTGCTGACCATTACTGTCGATAGAGCCCATTTTACTGGTGGTGAATGCCAAGGTTTTGATCGTTGAATCGCGCAGGTTTTCCCGCAGTGCCTGGGCAATTTTAATTGGCGCTATTGTGTTGATAGCAAAGGTCTCTTGCCAGATTTGACTACTGAGCTCAGTGAGCGGGCAGTCTTTATCTAAATAGACCCCGGCATTGTTCCAGATAATATCAATGCTCATGCCAGACAGTGCCAGGCGCAGTGCGGCGATTGACTCTTCTTGGGTGACATCTAACAAATAATGTTCTGCCGAGTCTGGTACATGAGAATGCTTAGATCGAGAGGTCGCTAATACTCTCCAGCCATCGGCTAGATAGGACTGACAAAGTGCTTGGCCTATTCCGCGATTGGCACCGGTAATTAAAATAGTGGGCATAACAGAGAATCCTTGTATTAGAACCTATCTTCAGCATACGCATCAAAAATGCTATATCAGCTGTTCATCGATTGAACTGTTGTCGCGCGCCTAACGCTTGAATCTAAGTTGCAGATTGTTGGGTGAGCGTATGAATGTGTTTGCTGTTTTAGACCCGTTGTAGCATCGACGATGACCCGCCTTTACATTGTTAGCTTAGGTAAAACGGCTGTTAGCTGCTGTCATTTTTCTACGAAGCAGCTAATATTGACGCTTTAGAATCACTATCTGTGACGAATGGCTAACTATATAGCATTACTCATCTTCAAAATAGAGGGGTTAAAGATAACAGGTTAGCTAAGCGTGTCAGAAAAAAAGCGCCAAACGCAGTGATTTTTGATCCAAATATTTTATGGTTAGTGGGGTAGTGACAGTGCAAAATTTAGATCTTATCAGTCTAAAAGGTAAAGTGAGTGAGCAAGAGTGGCAGCTGCGCGTTGATTTAGCGGCCTGCTATCGATTAGTCGCTGATTTGGGCTGGGATGACATCATATACACCCACCTTTCTGCCCGACTTGAGGGGACTGATGAATATTTAGTTAACCCTTTTGGTCTGACTTTTAACGAAGTGACTGCTTCAAATTTGGTAAAAGTAGACTTACAGGGGAATATCTTAGATGAGACACCCTATGTGATTAATCCCGCGGGTTTTACTATTCACAGCGCGATCCATGAAGCGCGTGCAGATGCACACTGTGTGATTCATCTACATACCAATGCCACGACAGTGGTCGCCTCTCAAAAGGCTGGGCTGTTAGCTTATAGCCAATACTCTATGTTTTCTCTGGCCTCTCTTTCTTACCATGCCTATGAAGGGCTAGCCGTAGACGCTGCAGAAAAACGTCGTTTGCAAGATGATTTGGGTATCACTAATCATATGTTATTAGTCAACCACGGGGGCTTAACCCTCGGCTCAACGGTAGGCGATGCCTTCATGCGTTTTTTTGACTTGCAACGCGCCTGTGAAATACAAGTGATGTTGCAGTCTACAGGGGTTGATGCCGAGACCATTTCTCAGCCTATTTTAGATAATATTAAGCAACAGCAAAATGTTGTCAATATAGGAGAAACGGGCGGTCAAAAAATTTGGCCGGCGATGTTGCGTAAAGCCTACAAATTAGATCCCAGTTTTATGTACTAACATAGCAGACATTTATTTAAAAGTTGGAGTAAACAATGAAAGTAGTTTCAGTTGAAGTTTTTGATATTCACTGCCCTGAAAGACCCACTTGGAATCCAGTGTTTGTTCGTATCTACACTGATGAAGGTATCAATGGCCTAGGTGAAGCAGGTTTGGCTTATGATGTAGGTCACAGTGCGGCAGCCAATATGATCAAAGAAATGGTCGAGGCTTTCGTCATTGGCCACGATCCTTTTCAAACTGAAAAGCTCTGGTCGCGCATGTTGAGAGAAAGCTTCTGGGGTTTAGGGGGCGGACCGGTAGTTTATGCGGCGATGAGTGCAATAGATACTGCTTTATGGGATATAAAAGGCAAGGCACTCAATTTACCTGTATACCAATTATTGGGCGGTAAAGTGAATGATTCACTGCGTACCTATGCCTCGCAATTACAGTTCGACTGGGATGCGGAATTTAAAGCCCTGTCTCAGCCTGAGCAATATGCAGAAGCCGCATTAAAAGCTGTTGCACAAGGCTATGACGCCGTTAAAGTCGACCCTATAATGTACGATAAAGAGGGTAATACTTACTACGATAGAACTAAAATCATATCGCGAGGTGAAATGAAGCTCTATGGAGCACGTTTAGCGGCTATTCGCGATGCTGTTGGTGATGAAGTCGATATCATTTTTGAATGTCACTCCCTGCCGGGAGCGACAACGGCAATCCAGTTAGGTAAGCTTGCCGAAGAATTTGACTGTATGTATTTCGAAGAACCAGTGAATTACTTAAACCACTCACTGCATAAAAAAGTGGCCGATAAAGTAAACGTGCCGATTGCCGGTGGAGAGCGTTTGTACAATCGTTGGCAAGTGCGTCCTTACTTTGAAGATCAAAGCATCGATGTATTGCAACCGGATATAGGCCTATGTGGTGGTTTCACTGAAACCAAAAAAGTCTGTGACTACGCGGATATATTTGATATTCGCATTCAGGCACATGTCTGTGGCGGCCCTGTTGCCACCGCGGCCTCTTTGCATTTAGAGACTGCTATACCTAATTTCTTAATTCACGAACATCACACTTATGCAATTAAAGCCTGGAATAGGGAGTTGTGTATTCAAGATCCTCAGCCCGTTAATGGTCAATTCACTGTATCGGAAACACCGGGTATAGGGATTGAATTAAACGATGACATAGTGATGCGCTCACCGCGTATTGTCATTAAGTAGTTTAACTGACTGCCGCTAATTCATAGCGCCAGCCGCGATGTATATCGCAGGCCTCAATGCTGACCAGTTACCGGTGCCATTTGATCGAGCAGCCGATGCTGGGATGTGGTACTTCAGTATTGCGACCTGTCTCGGCTATTCCTAGTATGGCATTGATTAACTCTTGATTGCGATCAAGAGGGTCAGCCATTTTAGCCTCGTCTAATCTTCCTCTGTATTCTTGGCTTAACTGCCGATTGAAACCAAAAAGTCTGGGGTGCAAACGGCGCCATAATCTTTAGCAACGCTTTGTTCTCGATCAATTAGATAGGGGAAGCTGAAGTTATTTAAACGGGCGAATGCGCACATTTTCTCAGGGCTGTCTTCTGGGTAAACTTGATAGTCATCGGAATTAATAGCCACGGCCCCAATACCCGACTGCTGCAGTACTTTTGCATCTGCAACTAAGCGTTTAATGGTGGCTTTTACGTAGGGGCAGTGATTGCAAATGAAGGCCACCAGTAGGCGGTTTTCCGAGCGTAAATCCGCCAAGCTATAGACTTTTCCGTCAGCGCTTAATAATGAGAAATCTTCGCTTCGCCAGCCTAGCTTTCGGGGTCTCCAACAACATATTTATACTCCCTGGCATAGAGCGCTGATAAATTACGCTGGTGCTGTCATGTTCATTCAACAATTATCTTGCTGCAAGGGCTTGCGACATATCGGCAATGAGGTCTTCCACATCTTCAATGCCGATGGAAATTCTCAATAAATCAGCGGGACAAGGAGAGTCAGGACCTTCAACACTGGCACGGTGTTCGATCAAGCTTTCAACACCACCGAGGGATGTGGCGCGCTTGATAATTTTTAAATTAGCGGCTGCGTCAATGGCAGCCTGCTCACCTGCCTTTAGGCGTAGGCTCAACATGCCGCCAAAGCCACCTGACATTTGTCTAGAGGCTATTTCGTGGTCCTTGAAGCTGGTGAGGCCGGGATAGAGTACTTGGCAAATTTGCGGGTGTGACTCAAAGGCTTTGGCGAAAGTGAGTGCGTTTGCCGATGCCTGCTTTACTCTCAGGTGCATTGTGCGCATACCGCGCATTAATAGCCAAGCTTCAAAGGGGCCTAATACCATGCCACTGGAGGCACGGAAGCTTTGAATTTTTTGCCAAAAATCGTCTGCTTGCTTACAAATCAGCGCGCCAGCTAAAACATCAGAGTGGCCATTGATATATTTAGTGGCAGAGTGCATCACTATATCTGCCCCTAAATTTATTGGGTTACATAAGACGGGTGAGGCAATCGTGTTATCAACCGCTAAACGGGCACCGATTGAATGGGCTATCTCAGCCCACGCGGCGATATCTTCAATATCCCAGGTGGGGTTGGCCGGTGTTTCGATCCAAAGTAACTTAGTTTTATTGGGAATCACGGCGGCTTTGAGAGCCTCGAGGTTACCATTTTCAACAAAAGCTGTCTCTATCCCCCAGTCTTTAGCGAAGGTCATTAGCCAATTGCGAAATGACCAGTAAATAATTTTTGGCACTACGACATGATCACCAGGTTTTAGGGCCATAAAAACCGCGATGGAGGCAGACATGCCAGAGGAAAATAGCATAGCGGCAGCGCCGTTTTCCAAAGAGGCGAGCACTTGTTCCGGCTGTTCGTAATTAGGGTTGTGATCACGGGTATAGATTTTGCCGTTGGGGTAGCTTAAATCTGCCGAGCGCTCGTAAGTTGTACTGGGAAATATGCCTGGAATAATTCCTAGATGCTGTTCATCCATATAACCAAGACCCTGTGCCAGAATAGTCGCTTTGGTTAGTTTTTCCTTATGCATATTATGTTGCCTCTTAGGTCATTGTTAACAGGAGGCTAACTTAGCACGCTTGGCCTTAATGGAGTATCACAATCAGACCACAAAAAAATAGAATTTATAACTCGTAAAAATTTTTTGCATTTTTATACATCAAAGCTTCAAGCTGCTTTGGAGTTAATCTTAGTTGGCTATAATTGTGCCAGAGCTGGGCATAAGAGCAGCTAAAGAGACAGAGTGGGAAATTGCTCGCTAACATGATCTTATCAACTGCAAAATGAACTAATAAGTGATCAATCACCGTTTGGATTTGCGCTTGTTGATAGTTTCTTGAAACCATTTCCCAGCCAGCTGCCTTGACGTGCAAATTATTGAAGCGCGAGAGCTTTTGGATGTTTAATTGCCATGTTTTAAAGTCGACTGAGGCTGAGTTAGGAAAAGCGGCATGGTTTAAAACCAGCTTAAAGTCTGGCTGCGTCGATAAAAATTGGCATAGCAAATCAACGGCCTGTGTATCAGTGGCCTCGAACTGACACTCAAATATATAATCTGTATTGGCTAAAAAACCTAGATTTTGTAGGACACGATGATCACTTAACAATTCACTGGCGCGCTCATCTAGAATGTGTCGAAAGCCAACAACAGAGATTAGCTTGGTTATTCTATTGAAGAATTTCAAGAAGTCTGAATGATCGAGACAGAGATCGATACTGGCAATGGTTTTAAAATGGCTGTGATTAACCGTTTCAAGCCACTCGACTTCTCTCCAGGGGCGTGAATTATCAAACCCTGCTTCAATATGAACGAAGCCTTCCAGTTGCCAATTAGAGGGCAAAACTAAGTCTTTGACGCAAAAGTTTTGATTAATGCGCGCTTTATCAGACCAAAATGGTGGCTGGCTGGGTTTGAGCCAAGTGTAATCGCCAATGGCTGTATTAAACAAGTGCAAGTGCGGATCTATTATTTTCAAGGTGATTAGCCTGTGGTATAGCCGCCATCGATCATCTGCAAGCTGCCGGTGACAAAACTGGCTTTTTCGCTGGCAAGAAAAAACACATATTCTGCTACTTCTTCTGGCTGACCCAGTCTTCCCAGCGGCTGCAACTTAGCTTCTTCGTAGTGTACTTGTCGTTTATCGGCGCCAGAGGTTTCGCAGTAGCGATCGATAGCGGCATGGTAAAGCGGCGTTTCGATGGTGCCAGGACAGACAATATTCACACGAATATTGTCTGCAGCATAATCTAAGGCCGTTGTTTTACACAGTGAAGCGAGGGCATGTTTAGATAGGTTGTAAGCAAAGGAGTTTTGTTTTGCAATGACCGATTGATCTGACCCAATAAGCACAATCGACCCTTTTTGAGCGGCTTTCATACTAGGTAAGCTCGCTTGAATGGCGGCAAAGGCAGCTTTGACATTAACCGCAAAAAGTTTATCAAAATCTTCTTCTGAAGTGTTTTCAATAGAGGCTGATAAGTAGATGCCGGCATTACAAATCAGTATATCAAGCCCCGATTTCAAGGCTGTAATTTTTTCTATAGCAGCTTTTACTTGGGCAAAGTTGCTCATGTCGCAAAACACATACTCGCCAATATCAGATGCGGTAATGTCTAAATTATAGACTTTAAAATCGGCTGCTAAGAATAATTTTACGATAGCTAGGCCAATACCTTTGGAACCACCTGTGACGGCAACGACTTGTTTCATAGATACTCTTATATAAAATAAAAAGCTTATTATAAATCCAAATCAGCGGCTTTAACAGATTAATAGCCTAACATTGTGTGCAGTTTAGACTCCTTCACTCGCATATTTGCCGAGGCGATTAGACCTGTCTTGTCTAGCTTGCGAATTACTTGCTTGATGACTGGGGACAATGCGCGCTTTCTCATGCCGGCTTTTACTCTCGGGTCGTATAAAACGCGAATCAAGGTTTCATCTAATCCGGTGAGTAAATCATCAGTGGATTTATCGTTGAAAATAGAGG
The DNA here is from genome assembly GCA_034111875.1 of Gammaproteobacteria bacterium. Taxonomy (GTDB): domain Bacteria; phylum Pseudomonadota; class Gammaproteobacteria; order Pseudomonadales; family Balneatricaceae; genus Rs1. The sequence goes on along the minus strand of JAWUWK010000120.1, from coordinate 14,876 downwards.
GAAATACTTTTTCCGAATCTCTAGGTAGGCCTAATATTTGAGTTAATTCTTCTACGATACAGGCAACTAATTTACCTTTTCGATAAGCAAAATCTACCGGTATATAAATTTGCGCATTGTTCACTTGCGCATTATTATTAAGATTGATATTGGCGATGCAAGTGCTCGTGGTATTTAGCTTGGCAACGGCTTTGCCTGAATACTTAGTCGTTAAGCTAGAGAGGTGTTTTTGATCGGTGAAAAAAAGTTTCAAATTAGCCTGTTTAAGACTCTGGACTCGACTTATTTTTAAATGTGTGATGTTACTTAAGTGCTGTATGTGGGCATTGACTAATTCGTCCTGCAGTGTTTTGTCTCCCACATTGTGTTGTACATATATCTTAATAGGTTTTATCCATTTGCGCACTCTATAGTCGCCACGTCCGTATTCGCTGCCTAGAGCAACTTCATAGAAACTATTTGAAATATAAGCGAGCTTTTGCCATGGAGCAGTCGCGCTCTGGGCAGGAGAGGCAATAATATAGGCGACTACTAAGATAGTAATTCGATAGAGTGATTTCATGATAATCCATCCCTTTATTGCAGTTTATAGATTGAAAACAAGTGAATTCAATAAAACTGAACAAATAATGAATGCATTATAAATTCAAGATTAACAAATAGAAAGGCTTCGTTAAGCATGCGTTAATATATAGTTATAATTCTTAGTTTGTTTTAATTTATATTTATAAATATTGTTTTAAAAAAAATTAAATTAATATTTTTGTTTTAAAAATTAATATAAGGCAGTTATTTTCCAATCAAATCTCAGCAGAAAAGTTATTTAGATGTCTCTATTTAGAGGCTTTTTGAGCTGGGCTTTAACGTTCTATGCTCAAGGGTAAACGCTAAAAAATAAGTGTCGAGTCACTCAATGCCAGTAGTGTTCGTCTTATGATTAGAATCAGCATAGAGAGCTAGCTATTTTTTGTTGTGTCGCAATGTTTTGCTGATTAATAGGTAATGCTTGGTTTTTTGAGGAGCAAGGATAATTGATAAATCTAAAAGGTATGCATTACCCGAAACACATTATCCTTTTTGCTGTATTTTTCTATGTTAGATATGGTGCTTCTTATCGATATCTAGAAGAAGTAGCTGCGAATGTTGACCACGCTACACCCGCTTATGTTTTGCATCTAGGTGATGTATAGAGTGATCAATAAAATAAAAAACTGGGCAGACCAGTGGTGAAAAGCTCGCTTAATCCATTAGAACAGTTCAATATGCTAAATCCTTTATGAGATGATCGTACTTAGTTATTGTTGGCAGAATCATATTGCATGTGGGCTGAGGAAGTTTATATTAAAAAAGTAATGTACTCTGTGCCATAAATCTGATGTACTGAAGCGGATTGTTTAGGGTTTTAACATGTTTTTACAACATGTTACTGGTAAAAAATGTACTCGACAAACAATAATAATTAGGAGTTTTTCTTCATGAAAAGACGTGATCTATTAAAAACAGGTATAGCTGGGTTAGGTGGTGTTGCTGCGGCGGCAACTATTTCCGCTCCAGCAATTGCTAAAGAGCGTATGGAAATTAATATGGTAGCTACTTGGGGCAGAGATTTCCCAGGACTAGGTACAGGTGCACAACGCTTCGCACAAAGACTATCCGACATGAGTGATGGGCGTATAGTTGTTAATTACTTTGCTGCCAATGAGCGTGTTAAAGCGTTTGATTCGTTTGATGAAGTAGCCTCTGGTAATGCCCATATGTACCACGCAGCTGAATATTACTGGAAAGGTAAGCATCCTGGATTTGCTTATTTTACCTCAGTTCCCTTCGGCTTAACCTACACAGAAATGAACGCTTGGATTCGTTTCGGTGGCGGTCAGCAATTATGGGATGAGTTGTCAGCTGAATATGGCTTAAAAGGCCTGATGTGCGGTAACACTGGCGTTCAGATGGGTGGTTGGTTCCGTAAAGAAATGAACTCAGTCGATGACTTTAAAGGTCTAAAAATGCGTATGCCAGGACTTGGTGGAGACGTCTTAGCCAAATTAGGTGGATCTCCAGTATCACTACCTGGCGGTCAGATTTATGAAAACTTGGTATCTGGCGCAATTGATGCGACCGAGTGGGTTGGTCCATGGAATGACAGCATTATGAAATTCTATGAAGCAGCTAAGTATTACTATTTTCCAGGTATGCACGAGCCGGGCGCAATGCTTGCCATTGGTATGAACAACGAGTGGTGGAAAGGGCTAACTAAAGCAGATCAATTGATGATCGAAGCAGCATCTTCTATGGAAAATGATGTGATGATGGCTGAATACAACGCTAAAAACGGTGAATACCTAAATAAACTTGTCAATGAGCAAGGTGTTAAGGTCCGCGAATTTAGCGATGATATTTACGATGCCTTTGGTGAAGCCGCTGATGAAGTGTTTGAAACGGTTAAGTCTCACAGTGATTTGGCTAATCGTATTCACGAAAGCTTCGTATCTTCACGTACTTCTGTTGGTTCATGGGCTAAGTTATCTGATCAAGCGTACGTTCGTCAACGTAACCGCGTACTGGATCTATAGCAGCGCTGTCTGAATAATATGTGGGGGGGAACTCCCACATATTATTTTTTATACCTATAATAAAAAATATCTACTTTGTGAAATCCTCTTACAAATAGGTCCCTGGCTCTCGCAGTTAGGGTTTTAATTTTTGTAATCGCCGGCGCTAATTTATGAAAAACTCTACAAGAACCTCCGACGAAGAGTCTTTAACTCAAGACCTTGCTTCAAATTCTTCGATTAGAGCAAAGACGATCCAAGATAAATTCTACCGTTTACTCGCGGGCTCGATCGTTGCCGTTACCCTACTCTTCCTATTTAATGTATATTTGACCTATTGGCTTAAATGGCCAAGTATGCTTGAATATTTATCACAATTGCAGTGGTTTGGCTTAGAAGCACCCAGAACGAAGCTAAGTGATGCTGCAATGCAATTGGGCTGGTGGCAAACCTTAAGTTACATCGCTGGCGTAATGTTTGTCGCAAGTTTTATAGCGCTAACTCCAAATCGAGCGCTCAGAGCGGATGCGCAAAGCTTATCGGCTTTTGCACGCTATATTATTCGCGCTTCATTTTGGGCTGTGTTTTTAGTCGGCCTTGCCGATATGACAATCTCATTTCTGCGGGTTGAAGAATTCCTTCATTACTTCCTCGACAAAGAAGCCATAGACTCTTTAGGTCGACCTGTTGAAAGAGGCGCCAATATACATTATCCGATTATGGCTTTGGGATTAATCATCGCGGCATTTACCCGTTCTTTAGGTTTTACTTGGCTGGCATTATTGGTCGTATTTGCTGAGTTTCAAATTGTCTTGTTACGCTTTATTTTTTCTTATGAACAAGCGTTCATGGGCGATTTAGTGCGTTTTTGGTATGCCGCGCTATTTTTGTTTGCAAGTTCACACACTTTAGTTGCTGAAGGGCATGTAAGAGTCGATGTAATGTATGCAGGTTTTAGTAAGAAAGCTAAAGCTTGGTCTAATTCAATTGGCGTATTATTACTTGGAATCCCTTTGTGTTGGATTATTTTAACGATGGGGATGTGGGGCAAAGGGAACAGTATTAACAGCCCGTTGCTTAGCTACGAAATATCCCAAAGTGGCTATGGCCTCTATATTAAATATATGATGGTGGGTTTCTTAGTTATCTTCGCGTTATCAATGATGGTGCAATTTTGCAGTTATTTGCTGAGTAACATAGCAGACCTGCGTGACGAACCAGAACTTAAAAATCCTTCGCCAGTGCCTATGCATTAACAACTAATAGATTTAAAAGGGTAATATTCCATGGAGTTGTTTTTCCTCTTACTGTTAGTGGTGCTAATGATAGTAGCGCTAACGTCAGGCTTTCCGGTAGCATTCGCGCTGCCAGGTTCAGCTATTCTAGCGGTTGGACTTGCCGCCTTATGCGGTTGGTTTTTTACGGGTAATCCCGATGAGTATTTTGCTCAAGGGGGGCCGGTGCAATGGCTCAGTGCCGGGGTTACCAATATACGAAGTTTATATTGGGATGTTGAGCGCGATACGTTAATCGCTATCCCACTGTTTATTTTTATGGGCATCATGTTACAGCGCTCGAAGATTGCTGAAGATTTACTGGTGGCTATGGCACAGCTGTTTGGGCCTATTCCCGGTGGATTGGGGATCTCAGTTGTTATAGTAGGTGCGCTCTTAGCTGCTACAACAGGGATAGTAGGTGCAACGGTTATTGCCATGGGTTTGATCTCGATGCCTGCTATGCTGCGCAATAATTATTCTAAGCCTTTGGCGTCAGGTATTATTTGTGCGTCTGGTACATTGGGTCAGATTATACCACCATCTATCGTGTTAATTATTTTAGCCGATCAACTATCCAGTGCCGCAGATCAGGCGGCAACCATACGTAAGGCAGATTATAAAGAAATTACCGGTGAGCTAAGCATGCCTTCTTCCTATGACATCGCTTCAGCGAGTGCTGGGGATATGTTTATGGGTGCTATGGTGCCTGGGCTTATATTAGTGTGTTTATACATTCTTTATATTCTGATTATCGCTTTAATTAAGCCAAAACTAGCGCCACCGGTTCCCTTTGAAGGCGAATACGATAGAAAATTTTTAAAGACAGTACTTTTTGCGTTGATCCCACCATTGGGGCTTATATTAATCGTCCTAGGTTCTATCATTCTAGGCATAGCCACTGTAAACCAAGCGGGTGCAATTGGTGCAGTAGGTGCCATGATTATGGGCGGCTATCGATTAGTCGGCAACCAAAAAAATCGATATTATCCAGCGATTATTGCAATAGTGTCGATTGTTGCGATCGGTTTTATTGTCTCTAATTTTAACTTAAACATTAAAAACATTAAAACCGCTGACGATCAGTTGGGCGTTACGCTAGCAGTTATTGCCGTGCTGGCCTTATTAGTTTCAGTATTTTGGAGTACTTGGCGTACTTTTAAGATCGATAATACACTGCAAGAAGTGATGATCGAAACCGCCAAAACCACTTCGATGGTGTTCATTATATTGATCGGTGCGGCCATGTTGACCACGGCGTTTCGTGGTTTCGGTGGTGAACATTTGGTCAAAGAATTTTTAACCGGATTGCCGGGTGGTTTTTGGACTCAGTTTATCGTCGTCATGATCGTTATTTTCTTCTTGGGGTTCTTCTTAGACTTTATTGAGATCGCGGTGGTGGTCGTACCTATTGTCGCTCCGATATTAATGTCTGACCCAAGTGCCAATATTACCGCCGTATGGTTAGGCGTAATGATAGGGCTAAATATTCAAACGTCCTTTTTGACACCGCCTTTTGGCTTCGCACTATTTTACTTGCGAGGGGTCACCTCCAAGGTCGTTAAAACCTTGGATATTTATAAAGGCGCTGTGGTGTTCATCGGCTTGCAATTGCTAGCACTCTCAATAGCCGGTTTCTATCCACCACTGGTTAACTATTTACCAAATAGAACTTCGCTTACTTCAGAGACTGCACCACCGCCAATGAATCCAAGAATTCAAGGTTGCCTAGAAACGTATATTTTTGCTCAGTACGATAATATTGGTGATAATTTACGCGCCAGTATTGGTACTGCTCAATCACTGGATTTAAGTTATTTACCTAAAAAGCAAAAGCAGGAGCTTGAAGAAAGCTTTGCAAAGGCGGCCGCTACTTTTGGTCTAGTGGCTAACATTAAATCAGCTGAATTAGCGTTAGAGGAATACTCTCCTAGCTATAGACCTCTGCACGTTAAAGTCCGCTCAATCCAGAAAAAGATGCGTAGTATCGACAAAAAGTTAAAAGTGAATAACACGCAAATTTCTCGTTCAAAGAGAGATGATGCGCTCAAGCCATTAGTGGCTAAGTTAGAAGCGGCTAACGAAAAATTTAATCAACAAAAATCAGACCTTGCAGCTAAAATTCCGGCTGAATGGGAGCCAGAGCGCGGTAAGTTTGTTATCTTGGCAAGTGCCCTGAAAAAGGCCCGTAGTCAATATAGAAATAATGTTGATGGTGCCTACGAGCCAATAGCTGAAATTGAGAAAAAATTGTCAGCTGTCGATGCGTTAGCGGCAATGGAGCTGCCAATACTAGACCTTAGAGCGGTTATTTTAGCGGTATCAAGCAAAGCTGACGCTAAGCCTGCGATGGAGGTTATTAAAGCCGTTGAAAGTCAATTGGGTTCAATAAGTGGTTCCAGTGCAATTAGAAGCAAGCTTTCTAAAGCGCGTAGGGCGTTGAAAAAGGTTAAAATAGATAAATCCATCCAAGAATTTGAAGCCGCTATAGTGCTTCTAAAAGAGGATGTTGCATGGCGTCAAAGAGCAGCAACTGAATTGTTACCTGCACTCAAAACCTATGATGAATCTATTAGAATGACCATTGGTATGAGGTTACAAGAAAGACTAACGATTGAACAAGCCAAAAGTATTGCAAGTTGTCTCTCAATTCACAGAGATGTATCACTTAACTTCTAATATAACAGCTTGGCGATTTAGGGCTGTCATTCGGCAGCTTTATTGTCAGTAAAAACCCAAAAGGCGGTATTTAGATACCGCTTTTTTGTGTCTAGATTAGATCTGTTTAGACGCTGGCTCATGGCCAAACAGAAAAACATAAACAGTCAATATATGTCCAAAATAAGGCGAAATTTAGGTCTCTTGGTAAGCAAAAATTAATATTAGCTAATGTTTGTCAACGACTCTTTTAACTTTGGCAATTTAGTGGGGTCGTCGATAGAAAAGCCATATCGATAGCCATAGAATCACTGACGTTTTTGGTGTGATAGAGCCTTGATCATTAAAAGGGAAAAAAGGGAGTGTTTCACACACACACAATTTTTTTTGCCACGCACTAAAATTTTTCGAGAACCCTGTGTTATGAACATCCACGTTAGCGTAAAGCACTATGTATATATTCTGATACTGGCCATCGTTTGGGGTAGCTCATTCACCGCCGTAAAAATTTCTGTCGATGAATTTTCACCTGTACAAATTGCGGTTGTTCGTGTTTTCATTGGGGGGGGATCGTCTTGACCGTCGCCTTATATGGTCGTTTAAAACTACCCATACAGCTTAAAAACTGGAGTGTTCTTTTACTGATTGCAATATTTAGCAATGTGCTACCTTTTTCAATGATAGGCTGGGCTAGCACTATTAGTGATAGCTCGACGGTGTCGATATTAATGGCCACCTCACCCATATTTGCTTTAGTACTGTCCCATTTCTTTACGGCTGATGACCGTTTAACTTGGTTTAAAGTATTGAGCGTGATCATAGGCTTCAGCGGTGTGTTGATTCTTGTTTTACCCAGTATCAACCTTTCAGATACGAGTAATCTGTTGGCCAAATTAGCCACCTTGTTAGCAGCTGTTAGCTATGTTATCGCTGGACTACTAACCAGAAAACTCACAGAAGACATAGGTGTTCCCTCTATCACAAGTATTGTACTTATATTTAGCACATTGATTTTAGCACCTATTGCCTTTATTGAAGGATTTAGCGCCATTGACAGCTATTCTTTTGAAGTGCTGTTGTCTGTGCTTTTTCTGGGAGTGTTTTCAACCGCCTTGGCACTCTTAATACGCTATAGTCTCATCTTACAAGTAGGTTATACTTTCGTTTCTTATACTGGGTTTTTAGTGCCGGTATTTGGCTTGATTTTCGGCGCTCTGTTACTCAATGAAAAACTCATTTTAAACACCTATATCTCACTGTTGCTTGTGTTGTTGGCGTTGACAATTTCTCGATTAAATTCAAAAAAAATAAGATCCGCTTTAGCAAATATTAAAGCAATCCTCGCCAAAAAAGACAAATAACTCTGCATAACGTTATCAAGCAAGGAAATACTAGAAAAATATACGCGAAACCCGAATACAATGAGGTGAATGAGCATTTTAAGCTTGTTTTAAGGCAATTTAACCGTTTTTCCGTGGTCTCAAACACTAAGCCAATCGTTATCAAAAACTGTTATATGCTAGGAACGTATGGCTGGTGAGCCCTATTCAATGACAGTGCACAAAAAACCACAGGCTCCTAGTGAATTGTGACCATCGATATTTATTTTGACGTTTCGTCATAATAATTTGTATTAACCTTTACATTATCCATGTCGACGTCTATATTTCGCGCATCGTCATTAAAAATTTATCCTAATAATAAGAGTCACCTATTTTAGGCACTGCATTTTGTTAGTTAAATAGATTGTCTTTAGCTTTGGTATCACTTCCCTAATCAGGTTATAAGACGCATAAAAGACAAAGGAAAAAAATGAAAAAGCGTATAGTTTTGGGTGTATTTGTTCTGCTTAGCAGCACGTTTATATTGGCAGAAGATCCCAAAGATCCTCCGAAAATTCCTGTCATAGTCATTGAAGTAGGTGGTGAATCTGAAATTGTTAGTCAAGATTTACCCGGGCGAGTATCGGCCTATCGAACAGCTGAAGTCAGGGCCCGTGTGACAGGTATTATCCAGAGGCGAGTATTTGAAGAAGGTAGCAATGTAACCGCTAATCAAGTGTTGTTTCAAATTGAAAGCAAAAGTTTACAAGCGACAGTGCGAGTAAAAAAAGCGGACGTCGCTCAAGCGCTCGCAGGTTATAACCTTTCAAGGCAAACGTTAAAACGCTATAAAAAATTATTGGCGTTAGGGGCTGTCAGTCGTCAAGAGTACGATACCTATAAAAATGGCAACCAGCAGTCTCGCGCACAAGTTGAGCAGGCAAAAGCGAATTTAGAAATTGCTCAAATCAACCTAGATTATGCAACAGTAGCGGCTCCAATATCTGGCAGAATCGATAAAGCGTTGGTGACTGAAGGGGCGCTTGCCAACGCAGATTCTACCCAGTTGGCGACAATTGAACAAATAGATAAGGTGTATATAGATTTCACTCGCTCTAGTTCTGATGTTATTAAGATTCGTCAAGCCACCAGTGCAGGTAGCTTATCAGATGCTAATGATATCAATATTGCTGTTTCTTTTTCGGATGGCTCCGCTTATGAACACCAAGCGCAATTAGAGTTTTCATCTATGAGTGTCGATAAGACCACGGGTGCTATTGCGTTGCGAGCAGTGGTGGATAACCCGAACAATAGATTGCTACCGGGAATGTTCGTTAGGGTAAAAGTGCCAATTGCCAAGACCAATAACATCATTAAAGTCCCACAAAAAGCAGTTAATATAACAGGCCAAGGTGCCAAGGTTTTTATTGTTAAAGATAACAAATTAGTGATGACAGACGTGACGCTAGGCCCCATGACTGGAGACAGTTGGTTTGTACAATCAGGGTTGAATAAAGGGGATAAAGTGGTGATGAGTGATACGACTATTCTAAAAAACATCCCCGGAGCGACTTTTATAGCGATGACGGCGCAGCAAATGAAAGCAGCGGCGTTGAAGAAAAAGTAAGCTAAGCCAACTAATTAAGAGATTTTTATGCCTCAGTTTTTTATTGATAGACCTAAATTTGCGTGGGTTATCGCTATATTTTTGATAATCAGTGGTTACCTCGCCTATATCCAACTGCCAGTATCTGCATACCCTAGTATTGCACCACCCAAAATTACGGTGAACGCGACGTTTCCAGGAGCCTCAGCCAAGACCGTTGAAGACACAGTCACTTCTGTTATTGAAGATGAGATGAGTGGTATTGAGGGTTTATTGTACGTCGCCTCTAATTCGAGCAGATCGGGTAGGGCAACTATCACTTTAACCTTCGAGACTGGCACAAACATAGATCTTGCCGGTGTCGAAGTGCAAAATCGTCTAAAACGGGTTGAGGCAAATTTGCCTTCGTCAGTCAATCAACAAGGGGTGCAAATAGACAAAACACGGCCTGATTTTCTAATGATCATCGCGCTTTATTCACCCAATGGCACATACAACGCAACCGCACTAGGTGACTACATAGATGCGAATTTGCTAGGTGAAATTAGACGCTTAGATGGCGTGGGTTCCGCCAATTTATTTGGCTCTAAATATGCGATGCGTATATGGTTAGACCCTAAAAAAATGACGTCATTTAGCTTGACTCCGGATGAGATAGTCAGCGCCATCAGAAATCAAAATGCTCAGCTTGCCACTGGGGAGTTAGGGGCACTGCCCGCCGCGCCGAATCAGCAGCTAAATGCGACTGTGCTAGTGCCTTCTAATCTTTCTAGCGTTGAAGAGTTTGGTAGTATCATCTTGCGCTCATCAACTAAGGGGGCTGTCGTTAGGCTTAAAGATGTTGCACGTATTGAGCGTGGCGCACAAAGTTACGGCACGCAAGTGGTTTTAAACGGTCAGCCAGGGTCGGCTTTTTCAACTAAATTATCTAATACAGGTAATGCGCTACTTACTTCTGCGGCTATTAAGGCCAAAATGGTAGAACTAGAGCAGTTTTTTCCAGAAGATATTCAGTGGATGTCGCCTTATGACACCTCGCTGTTTGTCGATGTAGCTATGTATGAAGTAAAAGTAACATTATTGATTGCGATTGCACTAGTGACGCTAGTGATGTTTGTTTTTTTACAGAACTGGCGCACCACTATAATACCTCTAGTAGTGGTACCTATTTCTTTGATAGGTACCGCAATAGGCCTGTATTTACTTGGTTTTTCTCTGAACATGTTAACCATGTTTGGTCTAGTGTTAGCGATAGGGATCGTGGTTGATGACGCCATATTGGTGGTTGAAAATATCCAAAGATTAATGGATGAAGAAGGTCTGACTCCCTACCAAGCCACCAAAAAATCTATGATACAAATTAAAGGCGCTATTATAGGCACAACTGCGGTCTTAGTAGCAGTCTTCGTACCTATGGCATTTATTAGCGGTTCGGTCGGCGCTATTTATAAACAGTTCTCATTGACTATCATTGTCTCTGTGGTGATATCATCTTTTTTGGCGTTATCGTTGACGCCGGCAATGGCACAGGGCTTACTAAAAGCTAAGAATAAGAATCCAGGGCCTCTTGCAAAATTGTTACATCTTCCCGGTGATTTGTTCAATCGAGCCTTTGGGGGCTTAACTCGCGGTTATATGGTGCTGGTTAAATTGATGATTACCAGTGCCGGTATCGTCGTCACTTTAATCCTATTCGTGGGCATAGGTATTGTTGATTATCATAAATTAACCACTCTACCCAAAGGCTTTGTGCCATCAGAAGATCTCGGGTTTATGATTACTGGCTCTTTATTACCTGCCGGTGCCACTGAAGATCGTACACGTGCACTTTCAGTTAAAACCGATGCCTGGTTATCCGCACAGCCTGAGGTGAAAGATATTATTACGGTATTAGGTTTTGGCTTCTTAGGGTCTGGGCAAAATACCTCGGTAACGTTCGCAAACTTACATCCTTGGCATGAGCGAACAGCCAAAGGACAGCGCAATGCGGATCAGTTAGTGGCTGATGCAAGTAAAGTCTATAAAAGGTTCATTGGTGACGGCATCGTGTTTGCCTTTAATATGCCGCCTATTCCGGGCCTTGGTAATGACAATGGTTTTGATTTAAGACTGCAAGATCGTAGTGGTAAAAATGACCCGGCATTTTTGCAACAATCGGTGTACCAACTATTGGGAATGGCTGGCAAGCATGCTGATACAGTCACAGGTCTGCGGCCGAATACATTGCCACCTGCGCCTCAACTAAAACTCAATATTGACAGGGTGAAGGCGCGTTCCCTAGATGTCGACTTAGCGTCATTGAACTCAACATTACAAATTGCTTTGGGATCAGCCTACGTCAACGATTACATTGACAACGGAAAAGTGCGTCAAGTGTGGGTCCAAGCTAACCAGGAGACACGTTCTAGCGTCGATGGCATTATGGATTTACAAATACGCAATAAATCCGGTGGTTTGGTCGATCTAAGAGAAATAGCAGAAGCTGATTGGATCCAAGGCCCTGCAAAGCTCAATCGGTATAATGGGGTGCCTGCGATGCCGATTAGTGGTAAGCCTGCAATAGGTGTGAGTAGTGGTACAGCACTGGCAACGATGGAAGCGTTAGTGGCGCAATTACCACCGGGGATTAGCTTTGAATGGTCTGGTCAGTCTTTAGAAGAAAAAAAATCAGGTAATCAAGCTATCTATGTATTTGCTTTATCCATCGTTATGGTGTTTTTAGTCTTGGTTGCTTTGTATGAAAGCTGGGCAGTACCCCTATCGGTAATGCTGGTTGTTCCATTAGGCGTACTAGGTTGTGTAATGGCTGTGAGCTTACAAGGGCTGACGAACGATGTATATTTTACGGTTGGCATTATTACTATCATTGGTTTGTCGACTAAAAATGCAATTGTAATAGTGGAGTTTGCCAGAGATTTAGAGCATCAAGGGCAGAGTGCTTTTGATGCGGTACTTCAAGCATGTAAACTACGTTTCAGACCCATCTTAATGACATCATTTGCTTTTATATTAGGGGTAGTGCCTTTAGTACTGGCAACAGGTGCAGGATCCGCCAGTCGTCGTGCAATAGGCACCGGTGTTTTAGGTGGTATGTTATCTGCCACTATACTAGCTGTGCTTTTTGTACCTGTGTTCTATTTGCTTGTAAGGAAGCTTTTTCCGGCTAAACCGTCAAAAAGCGAGTTAGAAAATACTCATGACATTGAAGCCTCTAAGCCCTCTCAGGAAATTCTATAATGCAGATATCTATGAAAATTCTATCTCTGTTAATTGTTATTTTATTAGTAGGCTGTGTGAATTTGGCGCCCTCTTTCACGCTACCAGATTCACCTGTCTCTCAGGCAATAAACACTCACCAGCAAGAAAAAACATCATCGATAAGCCTTAAAGCTTGGCAAGATTTTTTTCCCAATGAAAATACCAGAGCGCTAATCGCTTTAGCTTTACAGAACAATCGAGACTTGCACATCGCCGCTGCAAATGTGGCCGAGGTAGAGGGGTTGTTTCAAATACAGAGGAATAATCAGATACCCTCAGTCAGCGCTGATGGTTCTGGGAGTGCTCAGGGTAATTCAAAAAATCTGACGGGCAGTGATAGTGTTAGTCGCAGCTATGGAGCGAGTATTGGTTTGGCTTCCTATGAATTAGACTTTTGGGGAAGAGTGCGCAATTTAAACCAGTCAGCTTTAGCTAATTATTTTTCGACATTAGAGGCGCAGCGTGCCAGTCAATTGACGGTGATCGCGAGTACCGCCAATGCCTATTCAAACTGGCTGGCAGCAAGGGGCAATTTGGACTTGGCTGAGCAAACCTTGGTAAGTCGTGTAAAATCATACGAACTGATTGAATTACGTGAATCTGTGGGTATTGCCTCGGCACTGGATTTGGCTCAAGCGGAAGTCGCCAAGGTTACTTTAGAGGCCCAAAAAGCCCAAAGTGATCGGCGTTTAAATGCCGCTAAAGCAGCACTGGAACTATTGGTTGGGGCTTCAATCAATGATGTTGTTAATCAACAGACAATTGGTCCACGCCTAGCCTTCGATTTTGAGATTCCAGAAAATTTGGGATCGAAAATGATCTTATCACGTCCTGATATCATAGCAGCGGAAGAGGGGCTTATAGCGGCAAATGCAAATATCGGTGCGGCACGTGCGGCATTTTTGCCTAGTATTACTTTGATGGGTAGTGCTGGACTTGCCAGTAGCGATCTAAATAACTTATTTAGCGCCGATGCTAGAACTTGGTCATTTACGCCTAGAATATCCGTGCCTATTTTTGGCAATGATCATAAGGCTAACTTAGAGATAGCTAAGGCACGCCAAGACAAACAGATTGCTGAATATGAAAAATTGATACAGACAGCCTTTTCAGAAATATATGTCAATTTGTCAGCAAGAAAGGCAAGAGCGATTGAGATATCCGCTAATAAACGGTTGGTAACGGCACAACACAAAAGGCTTACGCTAGCTCAGGCACGCTATGAAGCAGGTATTTCTAATTACATAGAAGTCTTAGATGCTAAAGAAAATCTGTACAGTGCTCAGCAATCATTGCTAGAGTCTGAAAGAGGAGAGGCGGAGTCAATCATTCAGTTATACAGAGCACTCGGTGGCGGTGATAGTTTAAAAGGAAGCTTTCGTGAGAGAATTAATAGATAGCAATAAGCATCGAACTCGGATATTGCAGCCAATTGCGGGTGCTCCAGCTTGCTGCTTGTTTTTATTAACTATTATTTCTCAATTAATCAATCAACCGGAGTCATCAATACCGAGCTCAATCGATAAAAGCCTGTAAAAACAACTCGCGACCCTATCTTTACGGGATTGCATTTAATTTTCGAGCTAAATTCCAAATAGTTATAGTGCTGGCATAAACTGCTCGTTTTAATTAAATAAAATTAATCGTTGACCCCTGCGCTTATCTGTATATAATCCGCATCCTTGCTTTGGGGCGACCCGAGAAAGAACGCGAGAAAGATTAATTTAGATAACGTTTTGGGCTTTGCTTTAAGTCAGTTAAATTATCTTTAAGTTGAGTTTTAATCGGTTATTTTAAAGTTTTTGGTTGGGTTAAATAAAATCAGACTATATAAAAATAATTAAATAAACGATTGACTTACCGAGGTGCAGCTATATAATACGCCCTCACTTAAGCAGAGCAGCAAACATCAGTTGCTCAGACAAGTCAAATGTATTTGTCAATGTTTAAAATTTAGCTACCTTTACAGGTAGTTAAACGCTCTTTAAAAATTTGGTCAGATAATTCGTGTGGGCGCTTGTCGATAGCAGCTACAAAAGCTTTTATAGCATTGTCAATAACTTAGCTGCTTAGGTAGTAACGTTGATTGGCAAAAATCAAGACAAGTAACCACGTGAAATCATGCAAAATATTTATATTTTAAAGGACAAATAAGTTTACTTATTTGTTTTAATGAAAGAACAAAGTTAGTTAGTGACTAGGGTTTTGT
>JAWUWK010000119.1:0-13859 GCA_034111875.1 Gammaproteobacteria bacterium | reverse complement strand
CACCCCTGTGCGCCTCACGCTATCTAAAACAGCAATGCCGACAATCTCTAAAAACACCGGTGAGCCAACGCGATAAGCTTGTAAGACCCGCAGCCAACCTATGACTATTGCATTTCCCTCTACAACCAAAAGCTGATGCGTTTTTGATGCCAGAATAATAGGCATACTTGAGCTTACTTGATCAACACAGAAGATAGCATAAACAAGTACTGATGATAGATTAGAGATTTGATGATGATCTTTAATAGCGGCTTGACGAACTAATATATCAGCTCATCAAAAACAACACTTAGGCAATTTCAAATAAATATTTTAAAGGATGAGGACTTTTGCTGACACTAATAGCAAACAGTTTGGACTTGACTCTCACTGTTTTACATCCAATTCAATTTCTTGATCTTGCATTGAAGCCTCAATATCTAACACTTCTTCGTCATTCTTTACCTGCGGCGTAACAGCACTATCATAGAGAGCACTTTGCTTGTAGCCAAAATGTATATGTCGCAAGAACACCATAATCACAGCAGCCACTGGCAACGCGATCAGTATACCGATAAAACCAAACAACTGCCCTCCGGCCATAATTGAAAAAATAACAGCAACCGGATGCAAACCTATCTTATCGCCCACCAATAAGGGTGTCAGCACCATACCTTCTAGAACTTGACCCAACATAAAAACTAGCGTTACCCAAAGTAAAATAGTGGGATCATTAAATTGCACCATAGTGGCTATAGCGGCGGCAACAATACCAACAATAAATCCCATATAAGGCACTATACTGGCGATGCCCGCCAACATTCCGAGCAGGAGAGCCAGGTCGAGTCCCACCAGCCAAAGACCGACACTATAGACAATACCAAGGGCTAGCATCACCATTAGCTGACCTTTAATAAACGCCCCTAACACTTCATCACACTCTTTAGTCAAGGCTAATATTTTTGACTCAACTTCTCTGGGTAATAGATGGTGAATTTTAGCCAACATAATGTCCCAATCCCGTAATAAATAAAATAGCACGACAGGAATCAATACCAAGTTAGCCAACCAAGCCGCAATGGCTAAACCAGAGCTCGCCACACCTGAAAGAACATTATTTATAATATTACCGGTCTGTTTCACATTGTCTTTGAGCAACATCTTCATGAAATCGAAATCAAAGTCACTGGTTTCAACACCGAAATTTTGCTGTAAAAAGGGCAATATTTTTTGTTCAATTAAATTGATAGCTAAAGGAATCTGCTTGATCATAACCGCCAACTGACTGGTGATTTTAGGGAATAATATAATCAGCAACAAAAAGAATAACAGCATAATAAAACTAAAAACGACGATAACCGCATTGGTCCTACTCAAGTGGTAGGTTTCCAGTTTATCGGCGACCGGATCAACTAAATAGGCTAAAAACGCCGCCACTAAAAAAGGTGATAGTATAGGGCCTAACAAAACCAGTAAGTAAGCTAAAACAATGATCACTATTAATAAAAACCAGCGCTGTGAAATTTCCATTTTTCAGTTCTTCCTAAAACCTAAAGGGCGTTGTGCAAAGCTTAACAAAGCAGGCACATAATGTCTGCCTCTATAGCAAATTTAACGGCATTTAGCCCCCACTCTAGTTATTAGGTAATTTCTATTTATATCAATATATTGCACTACTGGCATAGGCTTTACGTAAGAGCTATACGGACTATCCCAAGTTTATTTTCGAAGGACGGCAGCACTATTTATTGTGCTTGAAATCAGCTTTCTTATTAGCAAGTTGCAACGCAATCTGCTAGAATTCGCCGCGAATTATTCACTGCCATCTTTTCGATTTTAAAGGCCTTTTTGTTATGTCTAACGATACACATACTACTCCCCTTAGCTATAAAGATGCAGGTGTCGACATTGATGCAGGTAATGCTTTAGTTGAACGCATTAAACATGTCGCTAAAAAAACCACTCGTCCTGAAGTGATGGGTGGTTTAGGTGGCTTCGGTGGGTTGTGTGAAATACCCGCGGGTTATAGGCAACCCGTGCTGGTCTCTGGCACCGATGGTGTAGGCACAAAACTGCGCTTAGCCATGGATTTAAACAAGCATGACACTATAGGCATCGACCTCGTAGCTATGTGTGTAAACGATCTGATAGTCGCAGGTGCTGAGCCTCTCTATTTTTTAGATTATTACGCAACGGGTAAGTTAAATGTAGAGACCGCAGCTGCTGTTGTTACCGGCATCGGCAAAGGGTGTGAGCTATCTGGCTGTGCGCTGGTCGGTGGAGAGACCGCTGAAATGCCTGGTATGTATCAAGGAGAAGACTATGATCTGGCGGGTTTTTGTACCGGTGTTGTTGAAAAGTCAGAAATTATTGACGGCACTAAGGTCAAGACAGGCGATGCCTTAATAGGAGTAGCCTCCTCTGGGCCACATTCTAATGGCTATTCTTTAATCCGTAAGATCATTGAAGTCAGCAAGGCCGATTTAGATCAAGATATTGATGGTCGCCCGTTAAAAGATGCGCTAATGGAGCCTACAAGAATTTATGTTAAGTCTGTGCTTCAACTCATCAAAGACGTGCAAGTAAACGCATTATCTCACATTACCGGCGGCGGTCTTTTAGAAAATATCCCTCGCGTTTTACCCGAAAAAAGCAAAGCGCTCATCAACAAAAATTCATGGGAACTACCGGAAATTTTCAAATGGCTGCAAGCAAAAGGCAATGTAGATCCAGTTGAGATGTACCGAACCTTCAACTGTGGGGTTGGATTAGTCATTTGTGTCCCTAAAGATCAACAGCAGCAAGCCATAGACAGCTTAAACGCCAGCGGACAATCTGCATGGTTGATAGGGGAAATAACCGCGGCAACTGATGGCGAAGAGCAGGTTGAAATAAACGGCTAATGAAGAAACGTATCGCAGTACTGATATCAGGGAGTGGCTCTAATTTACAAGCAATAATAGACGCTATTGATTCTGGCTCTATCCAAGCTGAAATTGTATTAGTTATCAGTAATAAAAGTGAGGCCTATGGCCTTACTCGTGCTGAAAAAGCCAATATTAAAACCTTGCTACTGCAGCATACAGACTATTCAAGTCGCAATGACTTTGATCAAGCACTACTTCATAAAATAGATGAGCATAAAGCTGATTTAGTAGTGCTTGCAGGTTTTATGCGTATTTTAACCGCCGAGTTCGTCAGTCATTATGCCAATCGAATGTTGAACATTCATCCCTCTCTACTGCCTAAATACAAAGGCCTAAATACACACCAAAGAGCATTGGCCGCCAAAGACGAAATACATGGCTGCTCTGTCCATTTTGTAACGCCTGAATTAGATGAAGGGCCTATTATATTGCAAAGTGTAGTGACCGTTAATCTTGATGAGACACCAACCTCACTACAGAAAAAAGTACACAAAACGGAACATATTGCCTACCCCAAAGCCATTGCTTGGTTTTGTGATGACAGGCTTGAACTGATTGATAAAGAATTGTATTTAGACACTGAACTTCTCAGCGGCACTGGTTTCAAACTGACATTCAATCATTAACAACCTCACTCTCGACTTTGTCAAATAACTAGCAGTATTAATGCTAGTGTTTACAAGATAATGAAGGCGAGGTATTAACCATAATAGAGATTTTTATGACGTTAGAACAGTGCATAACTCACCGCGCAATAGCGATTACCTGCGCGCTCCTTGCGGCTACTTTAAGTATCAACAGCTACGCTATAGAGGCTTTTCAAGCCACTTATGCCGCGAGTATCAAGTCTAAGATGGCCATCAGTGGCACACTTAAAAGAAGCTTGACCAAAACCGCCGACGGTCAATGGCTCTTGCAAGATAACATTAGCTCTTTTTTAGCGTCAATTGATGAGAGCAGCCAACTCAATATCATAAAAGATAAAGTACAGCCTCTAAACTATGAGTATGTTAGAAAAGTGCTTGGCAAGAAGAAAAAAAGAGCAATTGCTTTTGATTGGACTAAAAAACAAGCCACAAACAGGGACCAAAAGGTCATAGAGTTGCAACCTAATGCCCTCGATAGATTAAGTTATCAACTTCAGCTACAAATTGATTTACAAAACGGCAAGCGGGGCAAATTCAGCTACGCAATTGCTAAAAACTCATCCCTTGAAACCATGAATTTTATCGAAATTGGCACTGAATATATCAAAACCCCTCTTGGAAATTTAAACAGTATCAAGCTTAAATTGGACCGTGGTAAAAATGCTAAAAGAGAAACCTTTATTTGGTTCTCCCTTAAGCACAATTTTATTATTACCCAGCTAAAACAAACTGAGGCGGACGGCAAAACCTATTCAATTATTTTAAATAAACTCTCTTAAGTTTATTCAATTGAGATTAGTTGCATGAGTATTGTATACGCTGAGCAGTTGTTTCAATGGCTGCTCAATCAAGAAGATTGCGATGATGACGACCACAGATTTTATTGCAGTTACTTAATTGCTCACAGCAGCTTATCAATGGCTGCAGTAGAGGATGACGATCAATTTTTTAATATGATGACCAGCGCAATAGTACAGTCACTTAAAGAAGACAAATTATCTGAGCGAGATAAAACAGGTATTACTGCACTCTGGCAACAGGCATGCGATATAAGGCTATAAGGCTATTTAATCGCTGGCTAAATTGGGCTTTTTTCAGCTAATTGGCCTCAGTAAATATTCTTTAGCTATAAACTAAGGTATTATCTTTAGACTAATTTTTAACGTTGTATTCTTACACAAATAATAGTGTAGGTTGTACAATAATTATTGTGGTAGTGTAATTTTAGAGGCAATAAAATGATTCATCAAATGACCAAAGCTTTAGATTCTGTATTTAACATTAAATCTGTCAGCGCACACTGTGACGTCCCTTGTGGTATTTACGACCCAAGCACTATGCAGCTAGCGACGTTAACTGTGATTCGTTTCATGGACCAAATCAATGAGTTGCAAGGTAAAGAATTAACCCTTGCCGACCAAGCTAAATTGGTACGTTTAGTCTCTGAAAAAGAAATTCATGCTGAAAAAGTAAAGCAAGAAGTCCGCATCATGTGGGGCGATTATTTTAAAGCGGCACAATTCGAAGCTTTTCCAGGCACCAATGAACTGGTTCACAATATTATGCTAACAGGCTCTAAGTGCAAGCAAGGTATCGATCGTGCCGCAGCTGAGGAGTTACTCACCTTAGTCAATGAGTTTGCTGCAAGCTTCTGGAAAACCAAAGGCGTTGACACTTTCACAGCAACTTGCCCTTACGCTCCAGCTCTTGATGTGGTTTATCCTAAATTAGGCTAAGCACTGATCTGATATTGGCACTTGTTTAATAACATCGAGACAAGTGTCATTAAGAGACCTTTGAACTTAGTATCGAGCGAAGGTAAGTCATGGCAAAAAAACCAAAAAAAGCAGTTTATACTTATAAATGTGAATTTTGAGTTTTTTAATGCTGTATTACTCAGCGTAAATAATCGCTCAAAGGTATCATTAAGCATTTTCAATTATGTTTTACATTCGAAAAATATGTGGTAGCAGCATGTCACCCACGTTGCAAAACAGTGACTACATACTCGCGTTTAAACTTCCAAATACTTGTTTTCGTACCGATGACATCATCATCGTTAAACATCCACAATTTTCAGAAATCATCAAACGGGTTCAACGCGTTGATAGCAAAGGCGTTTTATGGCTGGTAGGAGATGGTACTGATACGTTATCAACTGAAAAAATCGGCCCTATTCATCCCTCATGGATACTGGCGAAAATGTTCTGGCGAATCAAAGCTTAGCTAACTGCTTAATCATTGTTATTTCTACTTTTACTTAAAGGCGTATTTCAAATAATGTCACATAATTTTGTGCTATTAGGTGTCGTGGTAAGCCAAATTTTCATAACAGCCAGCAGTTTTTCTACGTCTATAGGCTTGGTCATATAGTCGTTAGCGCCGGCCGAAATACACTTATTCCTATCTTCAGGCATTGCCTTTGCCGTAAGCGCGATAATGGGTGTTGTTGCATATTCTGGATAACCTCTAATCGCTGCTATGGCTTTATATCCATCTAACACGGGCATCATGATATCCATAAGCACCAAATCAATATCGGGATTATCTTTAATTATTTCAATAGCTTCTAAACCATCATCCGCAATCAAGCAATTTACTTGGTGACCTTCTAATATAGCCGATAAGGCAAAGACATTGCTAATATTGTCATCGACAATCAATACAGACTTACCAATAAGCACTAAGCTTGTGTCAAAATAGCTTCGTATATTGTCTTGGTTATCAACCAGTACTGTGTTTTTTATGCCAGTCAAAAATCGACCTAGCTGATCTATCTCATGTTGATTATCTATGGTCATTTCAGTTAGATACCAGGGCAATTGACCAGCGGCGACAATATCTTTCAGTCTTTGAACACTACTACTTTGACCACTCGTCGTTAATTCCTTTAAGGTAATTAGCGCCGCAGGCTGCTCTCTATCGATAATTTCTATAGCGCTGTCGATGTTAGTGACCACTTTAAGAGTAAAATCTTTGGATCTAATAAGTTTGCATATTTGAGCAGTTTCTAAGCTATCTTGATTATATATCAGTACTATGTGTTGGTTAGCTTGGATGATTTTCTCAGAAACATGATCTGCGGTTAGGAGACTTTTTTGAATGATTTTATTACTTTTTGGCCGCTTGCGAGTCTCACCCTGACAAGGTCGTAAAGGCAGATAGACGCTAAAGGTAGAACCAACACCTAATTCACTGTCAATTGTTAAAAAACCGCCCATCAACTCAACTAATTGTAATGTGATCGCTAAACCAAGCCCAGTCCCGCCAAACTTCCTACTCATAGTCCCGTCTGCCTGCTGAAAAGCTTCAAACACTCTGATTTTATTTTCCTCTGAAATACCGATACCCGTATCGCTAATGATAAAACACAGAGACTCTTCACTGATTTGCTGTGAATAACCATAGCTGGTTTGAATCTCCTGGCCTTTAGCGACTTTAATGATTGTCAATTCGACTTTGCCCACTTCTGTAAACTTAAATGCATTTGCGAGTAAATTAGTCATGATTTGTAATAATCGCTGGTGATCAGCCTGGATGGTTGTCGGCGCATCAGAAAATTTCTGGTTAAACTCTATTTGTTTATCTTTCGCTAATTGAGAAAAACGTTGAAAAACATGCTCTACAAGATTGCTCATCTCTATCGGTTGGTAGTGAATGTCTGTTTTACCTGCTTCAATTTTCGACAGGTCTAAAATATCTTCTATCAACTGCAATAAATCTTTCCCAGAACGATAGATTACTTGGGCATAATTCACTTCAGTTACATCTAAATTTTGCTGCTTATTATCAATTAATAATTTAGACAACATCAATAGGCTATTTAACGGTGAGCGCAGTTCATGAGACATGTTAGCCAAAAACTCAGATTTGTACTTGCTCGCCAGTGCCAGTTCTCTTGCTCTGTCCTCCATGGCTATACTCGCCTGTTCTAACTGCTGGTTCTTTTGTTGTACTGCTCGTTGTTTTTCTTCGAGTTCTTTGGCTTTTAAAGACAGCATGTCGTTAGAGTGAGCTAACTTGGCTTGCTGTACTTCTAACTCTTCGGCTTGCTGCTGGCTGCGCGCCAGTAATTGATTGATTTTATCCCGTGAAATAGCGACATTCATGGCTATTCCGAGTGTGCTCATAACGTGCAGCAAAAACTCCTTTTGAATATAATCTAAAGGTTCGTACAAGCCTAGCTCTAACACACCTTCTATTTTTCCCTCATGTATTAATGGCACGACGACAACATAATTAAGAATAGCGGCAGCTATTCCCGACTGAGAAATTGGCACTCGTTCGTCTTCACTTAATTTTCTGATGATAATGTCGGGGGTAACGAAAACCTGCCCAATTAACCCAACCCCTTCTGGATAGACAAATTTATAGCGCGTTGCTTTTGTTTCATCATCCATTAATATGCCGCAGTGGGCGATCATTCTAATTGCCTTACCAAATTTTTTATCTTCAAAAGTACGGTAAATATAGCCAATCGGTGCATTGAAATATTGAGAGATAAAATCAACTGAATTTTTAGTCAGCGCTTCAAGAGGTTGCTCACCGGTTAGCTGCCTGTTCATATCCGATAGACCTGTCTTTAACCAATCTTGATCCAATGTTTCTTGTACCGATTTACTTAAGAAGCCAACGGCGTGTGTCAGGGAGTGATTAATTCTTTGGAACTCCCCTAAATAACTATTGCTAGGTAGGACAAAACATTGTTTTTCCTCAAGCCCTAGTTCCATACTTTTGATCACTGTGACTATATCTTTCAATTGAGCTTGTTGATTAGCTATAATTGCCTGAAAGCTAATGGCTATCGGTTTAAAATTTCCCAAATACAAACTGTCATTGATACTCGATGTTAACTGCCCTGAGGCGATCGCCTCACCGACCGTTGATATATCTATAGCGAATGTTCTAAGACTTTTTTTCGACTCATTGATACTGCACTCTACAGATTGATATTCTCCGCTGTAATCGAAACGGCCATTTTGCTCTAGTAAGCCTAAAGTAATGCCTTTGCAGGCAGTATTTATATCAAAAATCATGCCCTGTTGATATATAGCGCTGTTCTCACAGGCTCTCGCAATTTCACCAAATTGGTCCTTTCTGAGCAGTGTGTCAAGATAACTGTGTTTGGTTAGTTTCAATAGTTGTTGAAAATTTGAAGAGGCTAGTAATCGACTAATTTCTACTAGGTCGGAAACTGGTTTGATCAACTTTTTTCTAAGTAAGCAACCCAATAGGGTCAGCAAAATGATGATGACACTGGATCCTGTCCATAGTGTCACTTTCGCTTCAGCTAAATGACGTTTATGTAAGGTGGAATACACCGCAACGGCGTCATTTGAACTGAGTAATAACTGATCTATAATGCTTTTGTGCTTTTTTAATTGTAATTGAAACATTCGCCTTTGAATAATTTCTTTTTCCCTCACTCGATTGTGCAGCCTGTTAATAGTGTCTGTGTTGTTGGTAATAAACGACTGTAGCCTAAAATATAGACTTTGCTCTTGTTTGGTTAATGTTGCCAATTGGATTTTGCTGACCAAAATAGCAAGTATGCGTTCGTTGTTAGTCATTTCATTGAATTTTACGATACCAATCGTTTTATCGTAGCCGACATAACTGAACTTGACCTCCATTAATAACAAGTGGATGCTATGTACTGTTTTCGCTAGGGAAAAATTTGATCGATCAAATAGACTATTTTCTAATTCCGATACTACTAAATTAGCTTTTTCAAATTGCGGCGATAACCATTCAAAATTTATCTTTTTTATTTCTCTGACAATACTTCTTAATTTTTCACCATTTCTTGAGAATTCTTCAATACTGTTGGTCAGCTTGTCTAGTTCAAGTAAGTTAATCCCCCCTGCAGCTTTAGCTTTTGCTATTCGGCTCGATAGTGATTTCAAGCGCTGAGATACCTTTAATTCAGTACTATCATTTCGATCGAAGAACACAGTAGTGGTCTCTAATTCAAGCTGCAATACTTCAGCACGTAATTGCTCTATTGTATTTTGCTTTTCATTCACAATAGCCAATTTGTTAAGTGCTGTATTTTCAATGTTGTTTAACTGATAAAGAGAACCGTAGGACAGTACGAAAATAATGATAACGACCAACAAGTTAACCAACATTAACCGAGAATTTAAGTCATTGACTATTCTCAAATGAATATCCTTATAGTGGAGATAATAATGTCCAGAACTAGCGCTTTTTGCTTTGTCTTGAGACGCAGTCTAAGAAATATGTAATTGTGTTTAATTTTTTTATGCGCTCATTAAACAATCAAAGACGCGAGAGGTAGTGCCGTATAGTGGTGTGTCATCCTCTAAAACTAGCTGACCATTTATCAGCGACCCATGGGGTAGAGTAATACAACATTGTACTTCTCACTAATTAAAGCGTCTGTTATCAATGCCCAACACCTCACAAGTGTTTGGCATTGATAACCAGGGCTTTAGTCAGGTTATTTTATGTTACTTATCGAATTCACTGGTTTTAAAGGTAGATTACCCAGCTGCTTTTTTAGTCTGTTAGTCGTCTCTTCGCTGCCTGTTGCCGCTGATATAAAATCACCTTGTAAGAAATCGATTCCCGATGCCGCTAAGTTCGAAAATTGTTGATCTGTTTCAACGCCTACAGCAACGACTTTCATCGACATTGAATTGGCGAATTTAAGCGTTGTTTCTATGATGCTTTGGTTAACAAATTTAATTTCTTTGACGAAGCTCTGATCAATTTTTAAATAATCTAAAGGCAAACTGGCCAATAAATGCAGTGAACTATAGCCGCTGCCATAACTGTCCAGTGCTAGCTCTATTCCCATAGATTTCAGCTCATTTAAGACACTTGATATTCCATCAGAATCTCTGGTCAGGGTTGATTCAGTGAATTCTAAAATCATGTTTTTGACATTGACATGTTGTTCTTTTTTTAGACGCAAGATGTCTTCAATAATTGATTTCCTAAAGAACTGCCTACTAGACAAATTAAAACTCAATTTAAAATCTAGTTGACAGAGTTTTTGTTCTTGCCACTGATGCAGTTGCCGAAAGGCCATAACAAATACTTGATAGCTTAACTCTGAAATAATGCCTGTGTTTTCCGCCAATTCAAGGAAATCTTTAGGCTTCAACATCCCCAGAATAGGATGCTGCCATCTAATCAACACCTCCATTGCATGGATTTTTCCATCAGCATAGACAACAGGTTGAAAAAAACACAGAATCTCCTGATTACTTAGTGCCTGTTTTAGGTCATATTCAAGCTCTAACCTATTCACCACTTCTACTTGCGAGTGCGCGTCAAAATGTTCGAAGCTATTTCTACCTGACTGCTTGGCTCGAGACATAGCCACGTCAGCCGCTTGAATTAAATCATCTGCGTTTTTTCCATAATCTGGATATTTCACAATGCCTATACTCGCTGACACATACATTTCAAGATTATTAAAATGGAAAGGCTGCTTAAGTGTGCTCAACAGTTTAGCCGCAACCATGTCAGCCTCGAAGCTACGGTTATCATCTTCAAACATGACCGCAAATTCATCGCCACCGATTCTCGCAAACACATCGACGTCCCTGCCAGCGCTTATTAAGCGTTGGCCGACATCTCTTAACAAACTGTCACCGGCATAGTGCCCTAACCCATCGTTAATACTTTTGAAGTGATCTAAATCTATAAACATAATATACAGATCATACTCATAACGCTTCGCTCTACTGATAGCATTAATAAGGGTTTCTCTAAACATTAATTTATTAGGTAATTGAGTTAATGCATCATGGGTGGCCATAAATAATAGCGCTTCTTCTTTTTTTTTGCGCTCACTAATATCCTGAAAGATGAAGACTCCACCCCTTGCTGCTTGCTCCCGGTAAGAGCCAAAAGACAGATCGACGCAGAGGCTATTGCCGCTAGAGTCGTACAAATGGATATTATTTTCTGTGACTTGGCCACTATCTTGAATAGCTTTATAGTAACTAGTGTGTGACCAATGATCTAGATAAGAAATTTCAGGAGAAATCACCTTCAAAATGTGCTTTTTAATCAGCTGATCTGCTGAATAGTTTAAAAATTGCAGCGCAGATGGATTGGCAAAATCGATAAAACCGAACTCATCAACACTGATAATTCCTTGAGCAGAGTACTCTAAAATTGTTTTATTGGCATTTTCTAGATCCACTGCGTTTTTCAAATCATTTTTTAACTTTTGCCTGTTTGATTCTAGATTCAAAAAAACAGCGACTTTTGAGCAAATAAGCTCTGGATCGATAGGTTTACAAATGTAGTCAACAGCGCCCGTATCGAAACCTAAATGTAAATATTTTTCATCTTTATGGATCGCAGTAATAAAAATAACCGGAATATCACAGGTTTTTGGGTGCTTTTTCATCAGACTCAATGTTTCGAATCCATCCAACCCTGGCATTTGAACGTCGAGCAAAATCAAAGAAAACAAATTCCCTTTCAATAAAAGTGAAAGCGCCTCATTGCCTGAGTTAACACAAGTTATCTGTGCGCATTGATCGGCTAATAAAGCTTTTAATGCGAATAAATTTTCTTCTCTATCATCGACAATTAAAATTTTTCCATGTTTAAATGGTGACGACTCATCATTTCCCCTCAACCTATTCATTAATCATTCCCACCTAACATAGCAGTATTTAATGCTGCAGATTACTTAAGTCACATGCCATTATATTCAGTATTTTCTCTATACCCATTACACAGACAAATACACGAGAGTTAGTGCCCTGGAATGACGAGTACTTTACAAACGATTAGAAAAGCAGCTGAGCGATTTAATTAGCGCCCTGTAATATATGTAAAGCACGTCGATTGAAGATTTATTGATTTCCGCTGAGCGCCAACTTGCCAGTAATCAATATCTCAATATCAAGATGCTCAGCATATTTGACGTTATCTGCTGTTTCTGTAAGCTTAGATGGGATTTAAAATAGTGCTACGATATTTGAAAAATAAAAAATTTATTTATCGACTATATCGGCCTATATGAGGGCCTGTATCGGCAGTTTGATTATAAATACTTTAGAATAATGCAATAAAATATTTTTTTATTGCTACTGTTTAAAATAGACATATTCTATTGGGCGTTTGATATTTATTGTCTAAGAGAGCAGCTGTGCAGCACTATGTTCTACGTTGAAGCGATCAAATCAGCTCAATAGTCCAACATTTGGCTTGTAATTGGGTGACATAAACAAAAGGTAAATTTAAAGCGATTCTATTATTTTTTACTTGAGTACTATAACGACACACCTCTTTTTGGTGTTGATCATTTAGCTTCCAATATTGCATCTCTCCCTCTGCTTCTTTGGCATTCAAAAGTGTTGTTAAATAACTACTATTGCTGCCTATATGAAAGTCACCATGTTGCCAACGAATCGGCTTAGATGGCGGAAAGGGCTTAGCATCATGAAACTTAAAAATATCATCGTGAGACAGTAGACTCTGTTTCACACTTGGCCATAAAATTTGTCTCAAAAAGTGCTGGTCTATAAAGCGGTTTTTATCCGTATATTCTTTACAGAAACTTTCCATCAATGGAGTAATATTAGGAAACATTCCGCTAGCCCCACCCCACATACCAGCCAATAAAAGCTCTGTGTGAGTAAAATAGTCTCGCATATGGTGAAACCAATAGTGGGAACTCAGCCACTGTTCTACTGCCGCTTGTTCTTTTTCAGATAATAATGAATCAGCATCTCGAATCAAATAAAAATCAACATCGGCATCATCTAAAACCTTAAAACGCCACATCAGTGGATGTATCTTTTCAGTACGAGTATCCAGTATGACTGTCTGAGCACCTAGCTCATACAAACGCTTCACCACATGTCTAGGAACATCTTCAGCAATATAAAAACGACAAGTCCAAGCGGGGAATAACGCTTTAGCAACGGCCGCATTTATGACCGCTGCCTCACAGTATTTTGGCGCATTGCCAAACAGTGAATAGGCGATAATATTTTTAAATTTAGCGTTGGCATCGAACCTTGGCCTCAACCCATTTAATGGATAGATTCCACTCGCCTGTTCACAGACAGCTCTATCAGACAATGACAGAGAGAGGCAGCCATATCTTTGTAATTCATCACTTTTATCTAACCAACCACAAACTTCAGCCAATCCATCTAACCAGGTTTTTCCCGCCTGTTTTCGAGATTCTTCATCGGCATGGAGAATTTTTTTATACTGATAGTAAGCCGCTGTGTATTGATTATCACGCAATAAACAGAACGCTAAATCAGAGGTCACCATCATATGATCGGGCACAATCTTCAAC
>JAWUWK010000118.1:0-8383 GCA_034111875.1 Gammaproteobacteria bacterium | reverse complement strand
TGCATGAACTACGTCAATTTGAACCTACCATTGTGGCGATGAAAGCTTGTTACTCCTCCCACCCTTGGGGGCGCGCCATTCAAGAACTCGGTCATACAGTGAAGCTAATACCCCCGATAAAGGTTAAGCCTTTTGTTCAAGGGAATAAAAACGACCGTAATGATGCACTCGACATAACTGAAGCGAGTTAGCGACCTAATATTTACTTTGTTCCGGTAAAGCCGCTAAGGAATCAAGATATACAATGTTTACAGCGTATTCGCGAACGTCTTATGAAAAATCGCACTGCTGTGATCAATTAAGTACGCGGTTTATTGGCTGAATATCATATCGTCGTCGCTAAAGGCGCGAACATTCTTTATAAGCAATTACCACGTATCATAGAAGATGCGGAACAGCCGCTTACGATGACTGCGCGCACTTTTTTTCAAGGAATGTATATCGAGTTAACAGAGCTAGACGCTTGCATTGAAGAGACAACGAAGCAGTCTCACGAGCGGCTTAAACATGACAAAGACTATAAACGAGTAAAGCAAGTATCGGGAATCGGCCCTATTATTGCCGCTGAGACAATAGCTGCCATAAAGACAGGTAAGCAGTTTAAAAACGGTGGACAGTTTGCTGCTTGGTTAGGGTTAACGCCCAAGCATTATGCCAGCGGTAAAGTTGCTATATGGGTAAAATAAGTAAACACGGTAATAAACGGCTACGAACATTACTCATTCATGGTGCGAGAACGGTGATCAATTGGGTAGATAAAAAGAACGATAAATTATCGTGCTGGATCAAGCACCTCATCGCTCATAAATCGCCGAAAATAGTGATAGTCGCGCTGGCGATTAAGCTAGCAAGAATTCTTTGGTCAGTATTGGCCAGAGGTGAGAACTACCAATCAAATTACTAAGTTGTAAACACATTCGATTTTAAAAGAGGAGCCTTCCTGTGACGGTGCAATTGGCACTGATGAGTAAAACGGTTAAGCGCTGACTAGAACCTGTGTAAGGACAGAGACCTTAGAGGTCAGGTGGCTGCCAAGGCAGTCAGCGCGTCTTAAATTTTATCATGGCTCGAGTACTAAACGACTCATAAAAGAAGCCGTATATATGTAAAAGTAGCGTCTTTTTATCAATGATCGATCAGCCTGCGAAACGAAACAGAGAACTTAAATTTGTGCGACGGCACGATGAACACGACAATTCAATTTGACGATAATGGGGTGTCCATATGTGTCTTTTAATCCGCGCAAGTGACCATTTTTTAAGGAATTGTCAACAACATGCTGGGTCAAAAATATTTAGCCCTAAATCTCGTTACCTCTCGCATTATTCTCGATCAGCCTCAGAGTGATAATAACAGGGGTATTAATATAGGTACCATTAGACTCAATACAAAACCACTGGCGATCGCGGTGGGGATAATAATCGCACCGTGAAATTTGCCCAGCATAGGCAACGTGAAATCCATTGCCGTCGCACCACTGTATCCGACACTACAATGCCTATTGATGCGGCTGAGTAAAGGAATCAACATAAGGGCGCAAATCTCTCGACCAATATCTAATAAAAACGCCGTGGTGCCCAATGCTGGGCTACCCAAATCTGTCAGTAAAATCCCTGATAAACTATACCAGCCAAAGCCTGAGACAACCGCCATTCCATGAAAAATAGGAATTTCTAGAAACCAAGCCCCGACGACACCGGCCAGCAGTGTACTAACGAATACTGTCGCCCCAATAATCAGACCTTGTACGTTGAGAAACAGTGATCGCAGCCGGTAGTTACCTCTATAGAGTTGCTGGCCGATTAAAAATAGTAAACAATAGAGCATCCAAGTAACCAGCGCATCGGCTTGATGAAAAAAGCCTTCACTGAAATAACCTGCGCCTCCCCCAAGTAGTACCCAAAAAATAGTCTCTAGAGAATCGGAAAAGACCCCGAAGCTAAAACCGACATTCTGCTGCGGCGCTTTCGCTGTAATTACAGACTTGCGCTTGTCGAATATTCGCCCACTCAGAGTGAGGAAACCAATATTACTCATTGTCACTAAAGCAAAAAGTAACAGCGCCATCATACCGGCGCTATAGAGCTTGCTTTGTAGATTTTCCAGGCCGCCAATGCTGTAGCCTATCAATGCTAACATCGCCATGGTCAACCATTTTAGACTTTTATCTAATAATGGCGAACTCAGAGCGCGGATACTGCAGAAGTAACCGAGAAGCAGAGCAACTAAGAGTGGTCCAAGGGTGATTAAAATGGTCATTTTTATTCCTAGAAATAGCTTATCGCCAACTACCTTAATCGATATTTATAGGTTGAGAAACATTGAATTATCGGCTAATAATTCTATATAAAACTTTTGCACTACTACGACGCTCAGTATTTACCAGCGTCAATGAACACTGGCTGGTTTTGACCAAAACAGAGAATATTAAATTAACAAACCTTAGCTCAACCGAATAGAGGCAAAGCTAGGCTCAGCGATTGCCGCCCGTAAAATACCCTCCACGGTAGCGCTAGAAGCTAACACTTCGCCCGCTTGATCTAAGCTGATGCTATTGCTCTCTAAATTCGTATCTGTCCACATGCCTGCTCGGTCTTCGCGTGGCGAAAAACCGATATGCTTTCGATAGCAGCGACTAAAGTGTGGTGTCGATACAAACCCACAAGCTGAAGAGACTTCAATAATAGATAGAGTCGTCTGCTTTAATAGCTGCCTTGCTCTGTCTAAACGCAAACGTAGATAGTACCTTGACGGTGTACATGTCAAATAGCGATGAAACAAGCGCTCAAGTTGACGTCGCGAAACACTAACGAAACTTGCCAGTTCATCCAATTCGATCGGCTCTTCTATATTCGCTTCCATCAACTCGACTATTTCTACTAATTTGGGCTGTGCGGTACTGAGTAAGTGGCGCAGAGGCACTTTTTGTTGATCGCCTTGGGAGCGGACTCTGTCACAGACAAACATGTCCGAAATAGCACCAGTTAAAGCACGCCCATGTTGTGATTTGATGAGATACAACATCATATCCATCGGTGAACCACCGCCAGAACAAGTGAGACGATTTCTATCATGGGTAAATAGACGTCGATTACAGTTAACCTTCGGAAAAGCTTCTTGCAGTGGTGCGATATACTCCCAATGTATACTGCAATCATAGTCATTTAATAAACCGGCATCTGCCAGCACATAAGCACCGGTGCAAATACTTCCCATAACCACATTATTACTGGCTATATTCTTTAACCAGCGCAGCTCATTCTTAGAGTAGTTTTTGGTGATATTAAGCCCACCTACGACAATTAAAGTATCGACCACTGGAGCATCAATTATCGCCGCATCGACTTCCACTTTCATGCCATCGCTAGCCTTTACATTGCCACCGTCAACACTGAATAAATACCAACTATAAAGGTGCTTTCCAGATAATTGATTGGCCATACGTAAGGGTTCAACTGCCGATGCTAACGCAATCATTGAATAATCGCCTAGCAGCAAAAAACCTATGCGGGAGGTTTTTATGCTGCCTAGAGGTAAGCTAGATAAATTAAATTGTCTGTCCATGTCAATTCCCTGCTTGGCGCTCTGTTGTGTAGATGCGACTTTAATTATTTTTATGCTTGACACTCACTTGCCAAAAAAAATTTATGACCGGCCTAGTCTGAGCACGTTTAGAAGGTAACCCTTAATCAGTTTTTGACTATTGTTTAGCACATAAAGGCTAAATTGGCTGTTTAAAGCTTAATCAACCACCTCATATTGATGAGCAGAATATTACTACTAAATACTCATCCTAATTAGCCAAAAGCGACACTTATATACCAAGAAAAGCCTATTGCATCTCTAAAAACGACAATTAGTTGACAGTGATTAACTTTTAAATCAGCGAGTAGCCCTCTATTGATTATAAGGCTCTAGCATTCAAAAAAAATCTCTCAATAGGGGACGGAAAAAACATTATGCAAAGACTGAACTATGTTAGATTTGATTGAATAGAACTCTGGTCATTAGTAGTAGAACAAAGCCTTATTTTGCGCTAGCGTATTAATTCAGACTTAAACGGACAATATTCAAAGCTATCTATACTTAGATTTTTAGGACCGAAATCGGCCTAAGGCGTAAATCTCGGTCTTTTACCATAGACTATAGTTGGGAATATGGCATGAATAATTAATAAAAAAATGTTAATATAATATAAATAGAAGCAATCAAAATATGATAGACGGAAGCAGTCCGTGTTTAAACAAGGGAACATTTCCTCCTAAGACGCTGTTAAATTTACAGGAAATCGAGATTAATGCAGGTTTCATAAAAAGACGGTATGGTTCTTGATGAGGCTATTAAAAATCAGCTTGAGACAGACGTTATTTCTAATGCAGAAAGCCAGAATCTTAAGTGCTCCTATGAGGTAACTTCATTTAATTGGAAGCGAGTAGCAAAATACTCATTTTGGCTAGTAATTTATTGTATCGTTATTTCCATATCATCTGTTATAGCTGACAAGTGACTCATTGAGATATTTAAAAATCTGTTTAACGCTCCAGATTCAATAAAGTGTATAAGCTTTGTTATATTTCAGGCGCACTAGATTTCTTATGTGTTAGAAGGAAGAATAAATACCCTGATAAAATTTATAGCAATGAAGCAATATTCTTTCTAGGTATAGCTACTACAGCAGTTTTTATTGCATTTCTGGGCAAGGCAATGAATACAGGTTCGGGGCATTTTTCTATTTTATTGCTACTTGCGGCAGTTATTTATGGGCTGTTAGAACTATGGTTTCCATCAAAGCTAATATGGCTCTTTTCGTTATCATCCTTGGGTAGTTGATTCCGTGCTGAAACCGGGTATGCATCTGGTTGGGGCGCCTCTTATCTTGGTATGAACTACCCCTTACTATTTGTGCTATTCGGCTTAGTCTTAATATTTTTTGGCTCGTATTCAATCAATGGCACAGTAGAAATGAATTTTTAAAGCCAACAAGAGCTGTTGGACTGCTCTATTTGTTTATTGCACTCTGGATCATGTCTATTTTTGGCAATTATGGAGACCCCGATATATCATGGCGTTAAATACAACGACGGAATGACTAGAGGTTTTGGTCTTACATTTATCTTCATAAACCTCTATACAAGGTTTTTTTGAATACTTCTGGGAAGGTGCACATAAAGCAATATTCTTGGCTTTTTTAGCCTTAAGCTTTTGGTCTTTAGGAAGTAAAGCAGAGAAAATATAGCAGTTAAGTCTAGTAAAAATTTTAACGAGTCAAAGAACCCGGACACATTAAACAGCGCCGGTGTTTGAGGCGTTAGATTTCCATATGCCATTTAATGGAATTCTGACGAAAACGATGAAGATGGCATTTAATTTAGGAAAACATGATGAAAAAAACTATTCTTTTATTGATATTTTGCATACTTGGTTCAGTTACAACTCTGGCAAATGAATTGGTATCAAAAACCGCGGAAGGAGCGAAAGTGTATTTTATAACGCCCGCAAATGGACAAACTGTGAGTGGAGAGTTTAAAGTTCAGTTTGGTCTGAGCGGAATGGGTGTTGCTCCAGCTGGAAGTAAAGTAAAGAATACGGGGCATCATCATATACTGATAAATAAAGATGCATCAGAAATTAATTTGACCAGACCACTGCCTTCAACAGATCAAATCAAACATTTCGGTGGGGGACAAACTGAAACAGTTTTAAAGCTTCCAAAAGGAAAATATACTTTGCAGCTACTACTGGGCAATTATGCGCATATTCCACACGACAAGCCGCTTATATCTGAAAACATTACTATCACTGTAGAATAATCTGACGAATGTAATCACTCAGAAAACTTTTGCGGTGCTACAGGCGTTAACTATTAATTGAGGAGTTAACTATGCCTGTGCGCACTAGCAAGTTTAATGGTAATCAATCTATAGTCCTTTTTGAAGAGTACGTAGGGTATTCACAAAAAGGTATTTGCTACCCAAATATCAGTAGCTGCATTACAATCACTGGAGTCGGACTAGGTGGATTAATAGGAACTCATATCACCGTGGTTTCAAAGATCGATATAGTTGATGATATATTAACAGAAATGGTTGCATACGGTGGAGATTCAATTCGAAACTGCTATGTTATTGGAGCGATTGTTCCGTTTAAAAAACGCCGCAAAGAAAATCAACAAAAAGATAAATTCAAAGATTAACACAGGTGCATCGGTCTTTTTTATGATACTTCCGCCAATAGTAACGTGCACGTGTTCGTTGAGACCATTGTTAATAATGCTAATTTTTTAGGATACAAAGCGATCGTTGAAACCCTGTGGTTCGAACAACTATGCACTGAGACCTCAGCATAAGGCCTCTATATTTAGTAAATTTGAGTTTTACAGAAAAAATTGGATTAGCCTTATCTATATATAACTTTTTAAGCTCAGAATAATTGAGCATTGCACTCTTTAAACACTTTTATCTTGTGGTTTTTATCTCTGGCAGTCTATAAAGCATCAGACACTTAGCACCTTTTTTATATTGGATGCCATCGCGGTCAATCTGTAAAAAAGTCGCATTTTTGGCAAGTCTCATAAAGCGAGCACGAGCCAATCCATATTGCTGTTTATCCTAGCAAAAGGACGCTCTCAACCTCCTCCGGTGACAGCGATTTCTGCATTTCGTCTTTTATCCTCCTCGCTTAGGGGCTTATTACGGTAGCCTTTTCTCTGAACCTGATCTTTAATGTCCAATTCTTCCAATCTATCTCTTGTCCCTTTTAAACTATAAGCAGCGTCAGCATAAAGTGCCGCTTGGTAGTTTTGAATAAAAGAAAACGCATCTGCAGCTGGCACTGGACGGCAAAAGTAATAACCTTGAAGCACGTCGCAACCGTTGTCGGAAAGATATTTAGCCTGACCTTTTGTTTCTACTCCTTCTGCAACAAAGCGCAAACCTAAATCGTGACTTAGTGATATTGCGGCCTTACAAATTTTGGTGTTATCAATATTTTCCTCTAAGTTGTCTATAAAAGACTTATCCAGCTTGATAATTTGTATAGGCAGGTTTTTTAAATACGACAGCGACGAATACCCGGTTCCAAAATCATCAATAGCAAGTTCAAATCCGATGGCTCTGATTTCACCTAAGGTTTGAATAGAGTGATGAGGATTTTCCATAGCAATTGACTCCGTGATCTCCAGTTCTACCATCGCGGCGTCAACATTGTACTTTATGACCAATAACTTTAAATCAGTCACGAACCGCTTGTCCTCGATCTGTTTGGCAGATAAATTAATAGCCATTTTAATAGCTACTTTAGAAACACTCAACCATTCCCTTAATTGTTGGAATGCGGTTTCAATCACCCAATGCCCTACTTCATAAATTAATCCTCTCTCTTCTGCAATGGCAATAAACTTTTCAGGCGACACAAATCCTAATGTTGAGTGATTCCAGCGTATTAACGCTTCAACACCAAACTGTTTTGTATTACCTAAATAAATTTGAGGTTGATAGTACAGTTCCAATTCATTCTTATCTAAAGCTTGGCGCAAATCTGCCTCAAGCATGTTTTTCTCTTCAACAAGCCTATTTAGTTCTTTAGTAAAAAACCTGTATTGGCGACGACCATTCTCTTTAGCATGATACATAGCGGCGTCTGCATTTTTAACCAACTCTTCAGCCGATTGTCCATCATTCGGATAGACAGTAATACCCAAACTAGTACTTGAACTGATTTCTTGCCCTTCACAAAAATAGGGTAGGCTTAATTCTTTAACGATTCTATTCGCGGTTAAAGCAACAAACGGAATATCTTGAATATCATTTGATACTATTAGAAATTCATCCCCGCCAATTCTGGCAAGATAGTCATTTTTTCTTTTACAAATAGCAGTTAATCGCCGAGCCACTTGTTGCAGCAACACATCGCCAATTTTGTGTCCATAGGTATCATTGATTTTTTTAAAGCGATCTATATCGATAAAAAAAACTGACATAATGCTTTTATTTTGTTCTGCACTGCTGACGGCTTGCTGCAAAATACCGTTGATACTAAAACGATTATAGAGCTTAGTTAATGAGTCATGGTGAGCAAGATTGTAAATCCTTTCTTCGTTTTCTTTTTGTTGCGTGACATCCTCGCAGTTGAACTGAAAGTGGGTTATGTTTTGCGCTTTGTCCAGTATGGGCGATATGCTGATTTTAAGTTTATATATTTGTTTCGTGGTGCTTATGCCTTGGATTTCACCTTGCCAATGGACTTTATTCTGCATCACATACTTGATACCTTCCATTGGCTGTTTATCTAAAACCAGCCCAAGGCTACGAAAACCTTTGCCCATCACTTGTGGTTTGGTATAGCCACTAATTACCGTAAACTCTTGTATTACATACTCAACAAC